>CAKMQM010000303.1:0-3503 GCA_927911615.1 uncultured Xylanimonas sp. | reverse complement strand
CTACGTCGCGGACGATGAACTTTCGGCACTCACGAAGCGCGCTGTTCGCCTCCTGAGCCTCTACGAGCAGGCCCATCCCACCGACCCGGACATCGCCGCCTACCTGCTTGCCCAGGTTCTCGGGCAGGTGGGGGACGGCATCGACATCCGACCGCCCCTGCGCGTCGACTACGGGTACAACATCTCCATCGGCGACGGCTCCTGGGCCAACTACGGGCTGACCGTGCTCGACGTCGCCCCGGTCGTCATCGGCGCCGACGTCCTCATCGGCCCCAATTGCTCGCTCTACACGGCGATCCACCCGACCGAGCCCGGGCCTCGTCGCGCGAAATGGGAGTCCTCAGCACCGATCACCATCGAGGACAACGTGTGGCTGGGCGGCTCCGTCGTCGTGTGCCCGGGCGTGACCATCGGTGAAAACTCGATCATCGGAGCAGGTGCCGTCGTCACGCGTGATATCCCCGCCAACTCCATCGCTGTCGGCAACCCCGCCCGCGTCATCAAAGACCTGGACCCGACCACGCCGCGCGCGATTGAAGCGGCGGGTGTCGGAGTCAACGCACACACGGGAGATCACGCATGAGTATCCTGCCGATCTGTATTACCGGCGAGCCTGTCCTGCACCGGGCTGCAGCTCCCGTCGAGTCCTTTGATTCGGAGCTGCACGACCTCGTCGCCGACATGATCGAAACTATGCACGCCGCACCCGGCGTCGGCCTCGCCGCACCTCAGGTGGGCGTCGGCTCCCAGGTGTTCGTGTGGAGGTACGGCGGTGCCGGCTCCTTCGACTCCCACTACCGCGACGTCCTCCAGCTCGATGAGGGACCCGCGCGCGGCTTCAACACGGCCCTGAGCGGCGTCGTCGTCAACCCCACGCTCGACCTCGTGTGGGACACCGAGGGGGCGGGAGCCATCCTGCCCGCGCAACCCGACATGGTGCGCGAGTCCGAGGGCTGCCTGTCCGTCCCCGGCTACGGCTACCCCCTGCGCCGCGCGCTCGGTGCGGTCCTGCGCGGCTACGACGTGAACGGCAACGCCATCGAGGTTACTGCCCGAGGCTGGCTCGCGCGCATCTTCCAGCACGAATACGACCACCTGCAGGGCACCCTCTACGTTGACCGCCTTGCCGAGCCCTACGCAGCGCAGGCCCAGCAGGCCATCGCCGAGCGCGGGTGGGGAAGGCGCGGACACACGTGGACCCCGGGGGAGCGGGCCTAGGCCGCGTCCTCCCGGGGTCCCGGTACGTTCGCGTCAGTGGACCAGGAAGCCCAGCGAACGGAAGTAGTTGCGGACCTCCTCGGTGGCCTCGGGCGTGGGTGCCTTCGTGTCCTCCAGGTGGTACTCCAGGCCGAGGGAGTGCCATTTGTCCTTGCCCAGCTGGTGGAAGGGGAGGACCTCAACACGATCGATGACGTCCTTCCACCGCGAGACGATCTCGCCGACCTGGCGGACGTTCTCCGGGTCGTCGGTCAAGCCCGGAACCAGCACGAAGCGGATCCATATACGGGTGGCGCCACCGCGAGCCGCGATGCGGTCGCCGAACTCGATCGTCGGCGCCAGGGAACGGCCAGTCGTCTTCTTGTAGGTCTCCTCGTTACCGCTCTTCACATCCAGGAGCACCAGGTCGATGGCGTCGAGCATCTCGTCGTCGCAGTTTGCGCCCAGGAAACCGGAGGTGTCGATGCAGGTGTGCACGCCCATCTCCTTGGCGCCCATGAGGATGCGCTTGGCGAACTGGGGCTGCATGAGAACCTCGCCGCCGGACAGTGTGATACCGCCCTTCGTCGTGCGGAAAATGCGGCGGTAGCGGGCAATGCGCGAGAGCAGCTCCGTGTCGGACACGGGAGCGCCGTCCTTCATAAGGAAGGTGTCGGGGTTGTGACAGTACAGGCAGCGCAGCGGGCAGCCGTTGAGGAAGACCGTCATGCGCGTGCCGGGGCCGTCAACGGCTGTGACGAGCTCCCAGGAGTGAATGGAACCCAGCGTGCCCTCACGCATGCGGCGCAGGCGCTCGGAGCGCTCCAGGTCCGTGATCTCCTCGAGACCTTCGACGCCAGCGCCGACGGTACGGGATTGGGGAGCTTGGAAATCCTGCTCACGGAACGTGGGGAGGGCGATGGGCTGCGACATGATTCCTTCTTCGCGGTTGAGTGGGCGCGGTGGTCGTGATGGGAACGAGGCCGTGGATCGTCAGCGGTGCGCGCTGATAAGGGCGGACATAGTAGTGGGGCGTCGAGCGTTGCCCGACGCCCCACTCCAATCAGCTATCAGGCCGAGTGGTGGAAGGTGCGGGACAGAACGTCCAGCTGCTGCTCACGGGTGAGCTTGACGAAGTTAACGGCGTAGCCGGAAACGCGAACGGTCAGGTTCGGGTACTTCTCGGGGTGCTCCATAGCGTCCTTCAGCGTGGACTCCTCGAGAACGTTGATGTTCGCGTGGTAGAGGCCTTCCTTGTCGCCGCGCTCTTCGCGGGCGGCCTTCATGTCGGCGAGGCGCTCTTCGTAGGTCTTGGTTGCCATAACATTTCTCCTTTTGTGAGACTCCGGCGGTGCCGGCTTGGGTGGGTCGCAGTGCGGCTCACCCACGAGTGGTGGGTGGCGGGGATCAACACGGGTTGCGCATCGATCCCCGCCAATGGTGGATCAGTAGCCCTTGGTACCGTCGTAGGCGCAGGAATCGTCCGGAACGAAGCCGGCGTCGAGGATGCCGACCAGGTTCTGGATCTGCTCTTCCTTGGAACGGCCGAGGCCCTGCGGGGTGATCGTGTTCGTCAGCGAGATGCCGTCGAGCGCGTCGTTGTAGTCCAGCTTGCCGACCGACAGCATGGAGGCGACCATGCCGTGCGTGTCGATGCCGTTCTCCGGGTTCGCGCCGGGGGCGAAGGGGGTGCCCTTCTGGTGGCCCGACGGGAAGGAGCCGGTGGCCTTGCCGTAGACGACGTTCGAGGTGATCGTCAGGACCGACTGGGTCGGGACCGCGTCGCGGTACATGGGGATCGCGCGGATCTTGTCCATGACGGTGTGGACGACGGTCGCGGCGATGTCGTCAGCGCGGTCATCGTCGTTGCCGTAGGTCGGGAACTCGCCCTCGGTGCGGTAGTCGACGACCAGGCCGGTCTCGTCGCGGATCGGGTAGACCTTCGCGTACTTGATGGCTGCCAGAGAGTCGGCAACGATGGACAAACCGGCGATGCCGCAGCCCATGGTGCGAATGATCTCGGAGTCGTGCAGCGCCATCTCGATGGACTCGTAGGCGTAGCGATCGTGGCAGTAGTGGATGATGTTGAGGGCCTCAACGTAGGTGCCAACGACCCAGTCGAGCATCTCCTCGTAGCGCTTCCACACGTCATCGAAGTCGAGCGGGCCGTTCACCCTGGACGGGCTCGTAGCCTTCCATGACCTGCTTCCGCTCACTCTCGTCACGGCCACCGTTGATGGCGTAGAGCAGGGCCTTCGCGGCGTTCACGCGAGCACCGAAGAACTGCATCTGCTTGCCGACCATCA
>CAKMQM010000302.1:0-7244 GCA_927911615.1 uncultured Xylanimonas sp. | reverse complement strand
GCGAACACGTAGGCCTGGCCTCGTTCCTCGAGTTCGAAGAGGAGGCGGCGTCCCGCGTTGTAGCGGTCGGGGCGGCGAGCCACGCCCTCGAACACGGAGGGGAACTGACGGTAGGCGGTGCGCAGGAGGGCGCCGACGCTGGCGGGCATGGGGCCCTTGACGTAGTCGCGGGGGCGAGTGAGGACGACGAGGAGTTTGCGGTAGCCCTCGCGCAGAGGCTGGTCGAAGGGCAGGCCACCGTTGGGCCGAGCGCACCATCGACGTAGGTGTCGCCGTCGATCTCGACGGGAGGCATGAGGATCGGCAGCGTGGAGGAGGCGCGGATGATGGGCCCGAGCGTGTCCAGGGTGCTCATTTCCTCCTTGGAAAACCAGCGGACCTCACCACGCGACGCGTTAAAGGTGGCGACGCGCGTGGTCGCCGGGTTCGCCAGGAACGCGTCCATGTTGAAGGGCAGGGCGCCGTCGGGGTAGCAGATCTGCTGGTAGATGTACTCGGCGTTGAAGTAGCCGTGGCCCTTACGGAAGTGCTTGAGCCCGCCGAATTCGGGATCCTCGACGAGGTCGACGAAGGTGTCGTGAGAGCGCTGAGCGTCGCGGGAGGTGAAGTTGCACAGGTGGCTGGAGCCCGCGGAAACCCCGGAGATATGGGGGAAGTTAATGCCTTCGGCGATGAGTCGGCTGACGAGCGCGGCCGTGTAGGCGTTGCGCATGCCGCCGCCTTCGAACACGAGGGCGGTGTCGTCGATGGTGACCATCGTGGCGATGGACTCTTCGGGGGTCGGGTAGTGCTCTGGCGTTTCCTTCACGTTTCGACCCTACCGCCGCGCCTCGAACCTACGCGCGCGTATGCCCGGTGAAGACCACGTAGTGGTAAAACAAGAAGCGGAACGCGGTGCCCAGGGCGAAGCCAACGACGTAGACGGCGATGTTGTCGGCCACCGCCGAGGTGAACCCGAGGATGTGGTGGGTGAACAGCAGGCAGAACTGGGAGATGCCGATGCCGCAGGCGTTCGCGAAGAAGAAGAGGATGGCCTCGCGCGTAGCATTGTCCCGCGTGCGGCCGCGGTAGGTCCACAAGCGGTTGGCGATCCACGAGTACAGGGTCGCGGTCGCGGCGGCGATGAATTGCGCGGTGTTGGGGTGCCCGGCGAGGAAGCCGAGCGGCCCGTGCTGGAGCAGGTTGAACAGGCCGGCGTCGACGACGTAGGCGGTGGCTCCGACCATGCCGAATTGGATGAACTCGCGCACCCAGGCGAGGAGTCGCTGCATGAGGCTCAGGGACGAGGCCGGGGCCGCTCCCCCGTCAACCTGCCCTCTGGTCCGGGACTGGGGACGAGGCGCGGACGGGTCCGCGAGCGCCGCGGGTTCAAGCACAGGGGCGGTGGGTGCGAGCGCGGCGGATCCGCGCGAGGGAGCTTGTTCGTCGTTCACTCCCCTAGTCTCGCACGGTGGCACCGCTGTTTCGTGGATCCTCATCAGTTGGCCCACCTCTAAGATGGTCCACATGACTGACACGACCACGCGTGAGGCGGCCAATGCCTCGTCGATGAACACTCCCCCGGTTGCCCCGAAGCGTTACGGGTACCGGGTGCGCGACCAGTTCGGGCAGCATTTTGATGACCCGTGGGATTGGTTGCGCGACGCAGACAACCCCGAGGTCAGGGCTCATTTGGAGGCGGAGAACGCGTGGGCGGACACGGTGACGGCGCCGACGCGCGAGGCGGCGGCGCACCTCGTGGAGGAGGTCAAGGCCTCCACGGCGCTCACCGACGTGACGGTTCCGATCCGCGAGGGCGAGTTCTGGTATTTCCGGCGTTTCGCGGAGGGCCAGTCGTACGCGACGCATCACCGCGCGCCGGTGGAGCGCGACGAGGCCGGGGTGCCGATTCCGCTCGTCCCCCAACCGGGCGTGCCGACGCGGGGTGAGGAGCTCCTCGTCGATGAGAACGAGTGGGCGCGCGGGCAGGAGTTTTTCCGCCTGGCAGACATGTACCCGTCCCCGGATGGGCGCCTGATCGCGTGGGCGCGGGACACGAGCGGGGATGAGCGCTACACGTGGGTCGTGCAGGAGGCCTCGGGGCGCGTCATCGACGAGGCCGTGGTGGACGCCGGGTACGGCTTCGCGTGGGCGGATGATTCCGCTTCCTTTATCTACATGGGCGTGGACGACGCGTGGCGCGCGTGCGACGTGTGGTTGCACCGCGTGGGCACGCCGCGCGAGGCCGACGAGCTGCTGTTGGTCGAGCCGGACGAGGGCTTCGAGATGGGGTTCGCTCCCTCGGGTTTCCCGGGGCACGTCGTCATTCATGCCTCGTCGTCGACGGCGGGCCGCGCGTGGCTGTGGCTGCCCGCCCACCCGTCCGTGCGCCCGCTGCCGCTCATGCCGGCGCGCCCGCGCACGCTGGTGTCGGCGGATTCGGCGGGCGACCGCCTGTTCATCGTGCATACGGGGCTGACGCAGGAGGGCTCGCTCGCGCAGGCGATGCTACCCGAAGGGGGGTCGCCCGAGGCCTTGGCGCGCCTCGGCGTCGCCTCCTCCCCCGCCTATAGTCGGCAGGCGCTGGCGGATCGCACGCCGGGCACTCCCCTGCCGGAGGACGAGCCCACGCCCCTCACGCCGTTTGAGTCCTGGGAGCCGCTGCGCAGCCCCGGCCCCGGCGAGCGCATCACCGACGTTGAGGCCCATGCGGGCTACGTGGCGCTCTCGCTTCGTTCGGGCTCTCTCACGCAGGTTGACGTATGGGATCGCCGCGAGCCCACGCCCGTGTGGAGGCGCGTGGAGGTGGAAGCCCCCGTGCGCACGATCGCGACCGTGCCGACCCCGTGGGAGGATCCGCTTCGGGTTGAGTTCCAGTCGCAGACCGTGCCCCCCACGGTCGCCGAGGTGTCCCTGCCGGACCTGGCCCCGGCCTCGTCCCCCGAGGATACAAGCAAGACCGCGGCGCTGAGCGTGCGAACCCTACGCACCCGCGAGGCACCCGGCTGGGACCCCGCCGAGTACGTCGAGGAGCGCGTGTGGGTGCTCGCGCGCGACGGCGCGACCCGCATCCCCGTCACCCTCATCCACCACCGCGACGCGCGTCCGGACGGCACGCACGCGGGCTGGCAGATCGGGTACGGCTCGTACGAGGTCAGCTACGACCCCGAGTTCGAGACCCTGCGCCTGCCGATCCTGCGCCGCGTCGTCTACGCGATCGCGCACGTGCGCGGCGGCGGCGAGATGGGCCGCGCCTGGTACGAGGACGGCAAGGAGCTGGTCAAGGAGCACACCTTCACGGATTTCATCGACGTGGCCGACTGGCTGGTCGACTCCGGGTGGGTGGCGCCCGGCCGCCTGGTCGCGGAGGGCCGCAGCGCCGGAGGCCTCCTCATGGGCGCGGTCACCAACGCCGCCCCCGACCGCTTCCGCGCGATTTTGGCGGGCGTGCCCTTCGTGGACGCGCTCTCGACGATCCTGGACCCGTCCCTGCCGCTCACCGTCGGCGAGTGGGAGGAGTGGGGCAATCCGCTGACCTCGCGCGCCGTGTTCGACGCGATGAGCCGCTACACGCCGTACGAGAACGTGCCCGATGGCGCGCTCCTGCCCGCGATCATGGCGACGACGTCGGTCAACGACACACGCGTCGAGTTCGTCGAGCCCACCAAGTGGGTGCAGCGCCTGCGCGAGGCCACCGGCCAGGTTCCCTCCACGGACGAGGTCGAGGGGTCTGCGCCCGCGCGCGACCCGCTCGAGCGCCCGATCATCCTGCGCACCGAGATGGTCGCCGGGCACGCCGGCCCCTCCGGGCGCGAGGGCCGGTGGGCGGCGCGCTGCGAGGAATTCGCCTTCGCGCTGGGCCAGGTAGGCGTCACGGTGTAACAGGTGGGGGCGGTCTTCGTTGGAAGACCGCCCCTCTTGCGTTGCGTCACTGTGCCGCGCGGCTGCACGCGTTACTGTGCGCCGCCATCCCACCCCGGGCGCAGCGCGAAGAACTCAATCTCGCGCTCATACCCCGCCGACACAATGTTTCCGTCCTGCTTGAGGTACTTCGCCAACTTGTTCGTCGAAAAAATCTCACGCTGATCTCCCCCGTCCCAAGGCCGGTAGGAGAGGGTCACGACGTAATCCCGTCGGCGCTGATCCAGCGCGTAGACGCCCGTCTGCGTCACCTGAAACAAAGTCCTGAATGAGGCCGTCTCCGCGGGAATAGTAAACAGGTAACGCCCCTGGCCACTCCTCAGATTGATCGAAAAAGCGTGGCCTTTGTAGCTGATAAACCTGTACTCGTCACCTACCTGCACCGCCTGGTAGCCGAAGATCGTCAGATCTTTGCTCAGCGTGATCTCGTCGCCATTCTCATCGTGGACAGGGATCACCGTGCGCTGCCCTGTCGACAGGTCCCATCGCTGCAAAACCATGGGACCAGTTGTTGCTTCCACGCCAAAGTTACGCGCAGCGACCGGATCATCCTGCAGCATGCTCGGCATCGTAATGACATCCCCCTCGCAGGCGAACATGAACTGACCCGACGCCAGCCCGTCAATCTTCGGCGCAACGGCGAGAACACGAGGGGCATCACCGACCGGATCGTCCAACTGCACGACAGCCGCCAAAGCCTCCGACTTATCGTCCCGGCCGCCCGACTGCGCTCCATACAAAGCGGCGGCCGCTGACTTGATGCTCTTTGACTTCTCGGTGTCAGTGATCGCCACGATACGCTCACCGCACTGGCCGACGTCCCCGCTCGTATCCTTCGTTTCCTTGGACGTGATCGTTCCATCGAGCTCGATGATGTCGACCCGATAGCCCCAGTAATCGGCCCCGCTGACGACTGCAACTCGCCCATCCGGCAGCCCATAGCGTTCAAACTCAAGGGATCGATAACCCGTGAGCCCGGTCTGACGTGTTCCCTCATCCGTCGTCATGTATTCATCAAGGCTCCCACCGAAGAAAAGGCCGCGCTCATTCCACAGAAATTCGCTCTCGGTCCCCTCTGGGATGTAGCCCACTCGCGCCTGGCCTTGTTCATTGAGGAGCCCGACCGCGCTGTCACCCGTGTTGCCGCCAAGACCCGACACCGACCGCCCTTCCCTCATCCACACGGCAACGACCGCATCTCCAATCCTCAGCCGATCGATTTTCTGATTCGAAGGAGTCTTGTACGGCATACAGCTCGACAGGAGCACAGCGGCAGACAGAGCCGCCGCAACGATGCCGCACCGGCGCACGCCCCTCATGCTCAGGAAGCGGCCACGTCGTCCCACCCGTGTACCCGTCTGCTGTGAGTCGGTGGTGTTAGCGTTCATCATCGATTCATCCTCGTCTATGCGGCGAAGGGCGCGGCCACGCCCACCCCAGAGTCTAGGGCACGAGGCCGAGGCTGCCCCGGCCTCGTCCCATCGAGTGACGTCCCAACCGGCCGCGAACCCCGGACAGACAGACAGCGTTACTGCGCACCGCCGTCCCAGCCGGGGCGCAGCGCGAAGGACTGAATGTCCAAGGCACCCGAGATATAGCCTTCGTTGAGGTAATAAGCCAGGTCCCGGGTCGTGAAGATGTCACGCCACTCGCCACCTTCCCAGGGCCTGTACGAGAGGGTCACGACGCGGTCAGAGCGACGATCCTTCAGCGCGTAGACGCCGGTCTCGGTCACCTGGAAGGTCGCCAAGTATCCGTCCGGCCCATACGTTGGCGTATCAAGCGAAAACAAGTAACGTCCCTGGCCACTCGCCGGGTCGACAGCGAAAGCATCCCCACCCCACGACACGAACCTGTACTCGTTGCCCACGCGAATCGCCTCGTACTCGGAAACGCCCTGCTCATCATTCAACTCAAGGGGGTTGCCGGCCTCGTCGAGGACGGGAATGATCGAGCGCTCACCCGTTGACAGGTCCCACCGCTCAAGAACCACCGTTCGCTGCCGCTCGCTCGTCGAACCATGGCTTGAGGCAGCGGCCTCGTCCGACAGCTCGGTCGGCATCGTGATGACGTCCCCTTCGCAGGCAAACATGTGTTGTCGCGACCCCAAGCCGTCGATCATCGGCGCTACCGCGAGGACTGGAGACTCCTCGCCATCGTGGTCATTGAGCTGAACAACAGCCGCGAGGGTGGTCGGCGGCTTCTCGTCGCCCGATCGAGCAGCATACGCTGCGAACGCGGCGGCACTGATGCCGGGAGACTGCTTCGTGCCGGTGATCGCCAGGATCCGATCCCCACACTGCCCCATGTCCCCGCGCGTTCCGGGAGTTGACACACTCGTCACGCTTCCATCAAGTTCGATCGTATCGACCCGATAGCCCAAGTCTGACGAGTAAGAAACCACGATGAATCGACCATCCGACAACTCATAACGCTGGACGTTCGAGGCCCGCCAGTCCTTAATTTCTTGGCTACTCGTTCCGTTTTCTGTCGTCTGGTACTCCCATTGGTCGGCACCGAAGGAGATACCGCGATCAGACCACAGGATCCTACCTTCCCACTGGTTGCCGATACGCACGATATCCTGCTCCCCTTGCATGTCAACAAGTGCAACCAAGTTGTTCTGAATTGGGGATTCAAGGCCCGACTGCGATTGTGCTTCACCCAGCTGCACAGCAATGACGGCATCCCCGATGGCCAGTTCGCTGGTCGGCGTCACCGGCAGGGAAGCCTTCGGAGCGCAACTCCACGCGAGCAGCGCAATCGGGAGAGCGAGCGTCAGGAAAGCCCATCGGCGGGAACGATTCGGCTTCTCCGGGCGACCATGCTCCTGCTCATCGGCACCCGTCTCGCGCCTCTCATCGTTATGTGCACTCATGGTCGTCTCCGTCCTCGTCTATGCGGCGAAGGGCGCGGCTACGCCCACCCCCAGAGTCTAGGGCACGAAGAGTGGGCGACCCCTGCCTCGTCCCCCTTCCGATCAGGCAAGCGCGATGCCGATAGGATGAGGGCATGACGATTACGGCGGCGGCGGACGGTTCTTCCCTCGGCAATCCCGGGCCCGCGGGGTGGGCCTGGTACGTGGACGAGGACACGTGGGACGCGGGCGGCTGGCCGCAGGGCACCAACAACCTCGGTGAGCTGACCGCTATTCTGCGCCTGCTCGAGGCCACGGCCGAGACCGGCGAAGAGCTGCACATCCTCGCCGACTCGCAGTACGCGATCACGTCGTGTCGAAGTGGCGACTCGGCTGGAAGAAGCGCGGCTGGACGAAGGCCGACAAGAAGCCCATCAAGAACCTGGAGCTCATCCAGGAGATCGACCGTGCCATGGAAGGGCGCCGC
>CAKMQM010000301.1:0-2879 GCA_927911615.1 uncultured Xylanimonas sp. | reverse complement strand
ACTGCCCGCGGCGTAAAGTGAGTGCGAATGGGTGTGTACCGTCCGGCGTGCCCCGGCCTCGTGCCGTTTTCTGAAGAGTCGCGAGACGGAATCGAGCCGCCTGACTGGCCCCGACCTCGTCCGTTGTGTGTGCCCGCTCGCAGTCGCGCGTTCAATGTCACCCCCGTTTACCCGTTCATATACCGGAAGTTCCCAGCGGGATCGCGCGAGCGCCGTAGGATTGACACGGTGGCGTGTGCCGCCCGAATACGTGCAGACCTGCATATACCGATAGAAATGAGGGTCCAGTGGCACTGATCGTGCAAAAGTACGGCGGTTCTTCCGTCGCCGACACCGAAGCCATGAAGCGCGTCGCCCAGCGCATCGTGGACACGCACAACGCGGGACACCGCGTCGTTGTCGTCGTATCGGCGATGGGCGACACGACCGACGACCTGCTCGACTCGGCCGCAGCCCTCACGGACACCCCGCCCGAGCGCGAAATGGACATCCTCCTGTCGGCCGGCGAGCGCATCTCGATGGCCCTCCTCGCGATGGCCGTCAACGAACTCGGCGTCGAAGCCCGCGCCTACACCGGCGCGCAGGCCGGCATCCAGACCGACAGCCGCTTCGGAGCCGCCCAGATCGTCGGCATGGTCCCCGAGCGCGTCGCCCGCGCCATCAAGGACGGCCAGGTCGCCATCGTCGCCGGCTTCCAAGGCATCTCCAAGGATGACGACGTGACCACGCTGGGCCGCGGCGGATCCGACACGACCGCCGTCGCCCTCGCCGCCGCCCTCCACGCCGACGTCTGCGAAATCTACACGGACGTCGACGGCCTCTTCTCCGCCGACCCGCGCATCGTCCCCAAGGCCCACCGCCTGCGCACCCTCACCCAGGAAGAAACCCTGGAAATGGCCGCGCACGGCGCCAAGATCCTCCACCTGCGCGCCGTCGAATTCGCGCGCCGCTACGGGGTCCCCCTGCACGTGCGCTCCTCGTTCTCCGAAAAGAACGGCACCTGGATCTCCGACTCCCCCGCAAACCCTGAACTCAAGGGCCTCGTGCCCGACGCAGCCCTGAAGTCTCCCGAGGAAAACGCCATGGAAAAGCCCGTCATCTCCGGTATCGCTCACGACCGCTCCCAGGACAAGATCACCGTCACCGACGTGCCGAACAGCCCCGGCGTCGCCGCCCGCGTCTTCGCCGTCGTCGCCGAGGTCGGCGCCAACATCGACATGATCGTCCAGAACCTGCCGATCTCCGACCCCACGAAGGCCAACATCACCTTCACCCTGCCCGAAGGCGACGCGCAGAAGGCCCTCGACGCCCTCGAAGCCCACCGCGACGAGATCGGCTTCAACGAGCTGCGCTACAACCCCAACATCGGCAAGCTCAGCCTCGTCGGCGTCGGCATGCGCACCAACCCCGGCGTCTCCGCGCGCCTCTTCAGCGCCCTGTCCGACGCGGGCATCAACATCGACCTGATCTCCACCTCCGAGATCCGCATCTCCGTCGTCACCCGCCTCGACGACCTCGACCGCGCCGTCCAGGCCGTCCACACCGCCTTCGGCCTCGACGCCTCCGAAACCGAAGCCGTCGTCTACGGCGGCACCGGCCGCTGATCGTTCATCGACGAGGCCCGGGCCGGGCTCCGCTCATCCGCGCGGTTCCGGTGCTCCCGGGAGTGCGCCCCGGCCTCGTCCCCATATATTTCACCCAGCGTTCGCCCCGTCGTATGGGCGCGCGCACCAACACAAGGAGAACACCATGAGTGGTTTCAATGTCGCCGTCGTCGGCGCCACCGGCCAGGTCGGCCGAGTCATGCGCACCCTGTTGGAGGAGCGTAACTTCCCGGTCGAGACGATTCGCTTCTTCTCGTCCGCGCGTAGCGCCGGCACGACCCTGCCCTGGAAGGGACAGGACATCGTCGTCGAGGACGTTGCGACGGCCGACTACTCTGGCATCGACATTGCCGTGTTCTCCGCGGGCGCCACCGCCTCGCGCGAGTACGCCCCCAAGTTCGCGGCCGCCGGCGCGGTCGTCGTCGACAACTCCTCCGCGTGGCGCAAGGACCCCGAGGTTCCGCTCGTCGTGTCCGAGGTCAACCCCGACGACGTCGACAACCGCCCCAAGGGCATCATCGCGAACCCCAACTGCACCACGATGGCCGCGATGCCCGTCCTCAAGCCCTCGTCGAGGCTGCCGGCGGCATCAAGCGCCTCTTCGTGTCCTCCTACCAGGCCGTCTCCGGCTCGGGCCGCGCCGGCGTCGCCGAGCTGACCAGCCAGATCGAGGCCGGCGTGAAGCAGGACCTCGCGGGCCTGGCCCTCGACGGCCGCGCCGTTACCCTGCCCGAGCCCGGCGTGTACGTCGCGCCCATCGCCTTCGACGTCGTGCCGCTCGCCGGCTCCATCGTCGACGACGGCTCCGAGGAGACCGACGAGGAGCAGAAGCTGCGCAACGAATCGCGCCGCATCCTGCACACCCCGGACCTCGCCGTGTCCGGCACCTGCGTGCGCGTCCCCGTCTACACCGGCCACACCCTCACCATCCACGCCGAGTTCGCCGGCGACATCACGCCCGACCAGGCGCGCGCCTGCTGGCCGACGCTCCCGGCGTGCGCGTCGTCGACGTCCCGACCCCGCTCGAGGCCGCCGGCCGCGACGAGGTCCTCGTCGGCCGTATCCGCCAGGATCAGGCTGTTGACGGCAACCGTGGCCTCGTCCTGGTCGTCTCCGGCGACAACCTGCGCAAGGGCGCTGCCTTGAACGCGGTCCAGGTCGCCGAGGTGGTGGCGCAGCGACTGCGCTGAGTGCTCGACTGGCTGCGTGAACGCGCGCGGCCGCCCGCGAGCCGTCCGCGCCACGAGCTTCGCTCGGCGCGTCGTCTCGAAATCA
>CAKMQM010000300.1:0-3438 GCA_927911615.1 uncultured Xylanimonas sp. | reverse complement strand
CGGGGGACCAACTGATCGCCGTCGACACCCTCTACCAGCTCCGCCTCACGACGCAGGACGGAACGGGGTACACGGTCGACTCAGGCACTCAGACGGCCACGCTGGATGCCCCACGCGTGAATGCGGGTGGAAAGAGCGGTGCGCTCGCTGCGAACCACGCCGTTATTTCGGACGACGTCGCGCGGGCGCTCAAGGCCGGGGTGGGCGATACGCTCACGCTGTCGCTGACTGTCGCTAAGGATCGCACCACTCAGTCCCTCACGGGAACCGTCGTCATTGACGAGATCATTCCCGGTACGAATCGGGCGATTGTCGGTGACGGCACGCTCGAGATTGACGTCTCGCGGTGGCGGGACGTACGCAGACGGCCTGGTTCGTCACCGGCCCGACTCCGGTGACCTGGGACCATGTTCGTCAGATCAACCAGTCGGGATTCTCCGTTGTCTCGCGACAGGTACTCGCTGATCCGCCGGACGTTTCGGCTCTGCCTGCCCAGTTCGCTCAGTACGAGGTCGACCACAACAATCGGGCTACTAATCCCTGGCAGTACCTTCTGCTGGTCGCAGGCATCCTCCTCATCCTCACCGAGATGATCCTGCTCATCTCGCCGCTCTACACCGTCGCTCAGCGATCGGTCATGCGCACGGCAGCGATGATCGTCGCCAACGGTGGCGACCAGTCCGATGGTCGTCGCCTGACGATCGCCCACGGCCTCGTCATCGGCCTGTATTCGGGGCTTGTCTCCGTCGCGCTGTCCGCGTGCGGCATGGTGGGCATCGGTGTCTGGTCGGGCCTCGGCATCGGCATCGTGCCGTGGTGGCCGCTGGCCCTGTCGATGCTCCTGCCGATCCTGCTGTCCCTCATGGCGTCCGTGTCGCCGGCGCACACCTCGTCGCACATCAACACGTCCGCGGTCATCGGCGGGCGCGTGTGGGAGCCCTCCCGCCTCGTGCGTCGTCGCATGATATACCCCCTGGCGCTGCTGGCTGGACTCCCGCTGCTGGGTATCGCCGCCTGGCGCGGGTGGGTGCTCGCCCTCGTCGTTGGTGTCGGTCTACTCGAGGCCGGCCTCATCGGGTCGATCCCCTACATCTTCACCCGCTGGCGCGCGCCCAATCGTCGCGCGTCGATGAGCATGCGCCTGGCGCTTCGCGACGCCGTGCGTAACGGCCACCGTACGTTCCCCGCCATGGCCTCGATCCTGACGACCGTGTTCGTCGCCTGCGGCCTGCTCATCACCCTGTCCTCGTCGAACGAGGCCGGCTGGAACTCGCGCCCGCACGCCGGGCAGCGCGGGCAGGTCTTCCTCTCGACGGTGGATAAGACCGACTCGGTGACGCGCACCCGCAACCTTCTTCAGTCGGCCCAGCAGGTCGTCGACGGGGAGCGCACGGTCACCTCGAGCGCCATCATGAACGGCATGGCGTGGAATAGCGGCCCGGGCGGCCCGGAGACGATGGTCGAGGCCGTCAACCCCATCGACAAGTCGACGCTCACGATGCGCGACGACATGGGAACGATGGCGGAGATCGACGTCGCCTACATCGTCGATGACGGCACCTACCTGCGCGAGGCCGGCTACCTGAACGAGGACGACATGGTCCGAGCGATCGCCACCCTGAACGCCGGTGGCGTCCTCGTTCCCGATCCGAAGCTGATCAACGGTGCCGGCCAGGCCGACCTGCGCAGCCTCGACATGTCGGCGATTGCTGCCGCCAAGGCCGCCGGTGCTTCCGATGATGACCTGCCGGACGCCCTCGTGCAAAGGACGATGACCTTCCCAGCCTCGCCCCTCACGCGCATCAACGTCATGGTCCTATCCCCGCAGGCCTCCGAAGCCCTCGGCCTGCGCGCCGTGCCCCTCGGCGAGCTTCTTACTGTCGAGAAGCCGGTGAACCCGGTGGATGCTCCCACGTTCCAGACGACGATTGCGCGCCAGGTCCCCGGTGCCTCGGCCCAGGTGATCGCCCCGACGATGCGCTCCCTGGTTCTGCCCTACGTAGCCGCCCTGATTGCCGTCGTTGCGGCTGCGGCGACGGTTGCCCTCGTGGTGGCGCTGTCTTCCTCGGACATGCGCCCGGACCTCGACACTCTCGATGCGATCGGTGCTGCTCCCTCGATGCGCCGCCACGTCACCACGTGGCAGGGTGTGGTGCTTGCGCTCAATGCGATTCCGACGGCCGTGCTCTCTGGCCTCGTTGTGGGCGTGCTGGCCGTCATCACCTTCGCGAATTCGGGGATCTTCCCGACGCTGACGACGACGCTGCGCCCCATCGTTCCTTGGGGAGCCCTGCTGGGCATGCTGATCGGCATGCCGATCCTGTGCGCCCTCGTTGCGATCATCCTGACGCCCCGCCACCAGAAGCGCATCCGCCGCATCAACTAGGCGGTCGCGATGAGTGAGACCCCCGAAGAAGTCGTTATCCCCCGCGGGTGCCCTCGCCTCGTCGGCCGTGCGCGTCGATACGTGGCTGTGGGCGACCCGCCAGCTCAAGTCCAGGTCGCAGGCGACGGCCGCCGTGCGCGCTGGGCATGTGCGCGTCAACGGCGAGCCCGTCAAGGCCGCCTACAAGGTACGCGTCGGCGACGAGGTGCGCCTGCGCATCGAGGGCTTCGACCGCATCCTGGGGGTCAACCTGCTGCTGAACAAGCGCGTGTCCTACCCGCAGGCGCGCACGGCCTACGACGATCGCACGCCTGAGCGCCCGCGCGTGCACATTCCCGTCGCCATGCGTGAGAAGGGGAGCGGGCGCCCCACGAAGAAGGAGCGGCGAGAGCTGGATCGGCTGCGCGGATACGACTCACACGAGCACTACTAAGCGCCTGCGCGAGGCCGTGGCGGGCGTCGGCGGGGATGTATCCCCTACGCCCGCTGGACGCGAATACACGTGGTCCCGCCGCCCGGAATGGGGCGACGGGACCTGTGCGTGAGATCAGCGTGCCTGGCTCACACGTTCGGGAAGTACTTCGTGACCTCGACCTTGTAGTGGGAGCCCCAGCTCGGTCGAAGGGTGTCGTGAATTCGACGGTCACCTTCTCGCCCTTCGTCATCGTCGCAGTCGCGACGTCATCGACGACGTGATCGGGGGTGCCGAGAACAAACTGCGAATCGTCGAACCAGATCTGGAGCGTCAGGTCGGTCGTCGGGAAGGCTTCGAGCTTGCTCTTCATCGTGTCGCTGGCGGGGGAGATGTCGACGGTGCAGTGCACGGTGGTCTGAGCATCGTCCAGCGCACAGGTGGGCTCCACCTTGAACGCGTCCTTGCCGTCATTGGACTTCAGCATCTGGACAACGTCGACCCGACTTTTGCATTCCTTCTGCACCGCTTCCTTAACGGACGGGGACATCCTGTCGTACTTGGAGTACAGCTCGTCGACCTTGTCGACGTTGTCCGGGGTCACCTGCTCGCACCAGGCCGGGGGTGGGGGTGCTCACGG
>CAKMQM010000299.1:0-2953 GCA_927911615.1 uncultured Xylanimonas sp. | reverse complement strand
ATTCACAGTTAAAAGCTCTGCGTGGGGGCAAGCGTTAGTATGGCGGTGTGACTCCCAAATCAACACCCGCTTCTTCAGCTCCCGCCGCGTCGGCCGCTCCTGCGCGTAAGCCGTTTAAGACGTGGCACCTGTCCATGATGGCCCTGGGCCTCGCCATCGGCGCTGGCTTCTTCCTGGGTACGGGTTCCGCGATCCATCAGGCCGGACCGGCCGTTATTGTGTCCTACGCCCTGGCGGCCACCATCGTCGTTTCGGTCATGCTGGCCCTCGCGGAACTGGCTTCGTCGTTGCGTCGACGGGTTCTTTCTCGTCCTACGCCGAGGCCGGGATCGGACGGTGGGCAGGGTTCACGATCGGGTGGCTGTATTGGGTCATGCTCATCATGGTGTCGGGTCTGGAGGTGACGGGCGCGGCGACGTTCTTTGTCGGCTGGTTCCCCGCAGTTCCGCAGTGGGTGGTTGCCCTCGTAATTGTCGTTGTTATTGGCGGCATTAACCTGCTGGCGGCCGGGCAGTACGGTGAAATCGAGGCCTGGCTGTCGATGGTGAAGATCGTCGCGATCATCGCCTTCCTGGGCGTGGGCGTGTACCTGGTTGCGCGCACGGCGATCGTCGGTCCCCTGCCGGGTCATGAGGGTGTGCTGCAGAACGTGCTGGGACACAACGGTTTCGCGCCCAACGGGCTGTCGGGTATCGCGGTCGCTCTCCTGGCCGTCATCACGTCCTTCGGTGGCCTGGAGATCGTGACGATCGCCGCCGCCGAGGCCGAGGATCCCCGTGCCGCCATGACCAGCGCGATCCGGTCGGTCGTGACCCGCATCCTTGTGTTCTACGTCGGCTCCGTCATCCTGCTGATCGCGCTGCTGCCTTGGGACAGTGAGGCGATGAAGACGAACGCCTTCGCTGCCGTTCTCGAGATGGCTGGCGTCCCCGCGGTTGGGACGCTCATGAACCTCATCATTTTCATGGCGCTCATCTCGGCGTTCTCCGCGAACATCTACGCCTCCTCCCGCATGGCGTACTCGTTGTCGGCGCGCGATATGGGTCCGCGATGGCTGCTCGGCGCGTCCGCGTCCAACAAGGCTCGCGCGCGCTCGGTCGTCGAGGCGGCCCTCGAGGACGACGAGGCCCTCCTGGCCAACGAGCTCCAGGGCGACATTGAGGCCGGACGGACCCCGAAGCGCGCGGTCGGCCTCGTCGTTGTGCTGGCGCTGCTGGCCGTCCTGGGCAACTGGTACCTGCCCGGTTCGATCCTGACGATGCTCATCAACGCGATCGGCATGGTTCTGCTGATCGTGTGGACGTTCATCATCATCTCGCTGATGCGCCTGCACCCCTCGCTGGATCGCTCGGGCTCTCTCGTGATTCGTATGCCCGGGTGGCCGTGGCTGCCGTGGTTAGTCCTCGCTGGCCTGGGTGGGATCGGTGTCCTCATGCTCATGAGCGACGAGGGCCGGGCTCAGCTGGTCTCCATGGGTGCGCTCACGCTTGTGATCGTGGCGATTTACTTCGTGCGTCAGCTGGTGGGGTCGCGCAAGAAGGCCTAGTTATCCACAGGCGCCTACCCGCCTGGACGCAGATGCCGGTGGGTGGGTGCATCATGAGGGCACCCCGAGCGGTCGGGGTGCCCTCATTGCGTGGGTGGTGTGAGAGAAAGGAGAGGGAGATGGCGCGCAAGCGACGCAGGAGCATCGGGGATACGGTCCTCCTGCTGGTGATTCTCGCGGCCCTCGTCTGGGCGTTCGCGCCCGGCGTCGGCTGGGATCTGCTGGGCCTGCGCTCGCGCCTGGGGTGGCCGCCGCTGCGCAGCGGGCAGGCGCTGTCCTCTCTGCCGGATAGCGAGGCTGCCCGCCAGCTGCGTGAGCTCACGGTCCGAGAGTCGGTCGACGATCCGGCTGCGCCGTCGTATGACCGCGAAGCCTTCGGGCAGCGCTGGGCAGACACCGACCACAACGGCTGCGACACCCGTAACGACATTCTTGCCCGTGACCTGGCGCGCCCCACCTTTAAGCCGGGCACGCGCGATTGCGTCGTCCTGTCGGGCACGCTCGCCGAGCCCTACACGGGTGCCACGATCGAGTTCCAGAGGGGGGGACAAGACCTCGTCCCTGGTGCAGATCGACCACGTTGTCGCCCTCGCGGACGCGTGGCGCTCGGGCGCCTGGCAGTGGGACGCGCAGCGCCGCCAGGAATTCGCCAACGACCCGGAGAATCTGCTCGCGGTGGATGGAGCGGCGAATGAGGACAAATCGGCCTCGTCCGCGGATCAGTGGCTGCCGCCCAACACAGCGTTCCGCTGCGACTATGTGAAGCGCCAGATCGCCGTCAAGAACGCGTACGGGCTGAGCGTCACCCGTGCTGAGCAGGATGCGCTCGCCGAGCAGCTGTCTATCTGTTCCGGGTGATGGACGGGGTGCTAGCTCTGCGCCATGCGCCGTTGTAACGCGCAAATCTGACCAACAATTTCCAGCGGATTCCCAGGCCTTTTCTCACATTGTGTCCATCTGCTGTGGAACTGAGCGCACGTCCGCAACATTGCCCGATAACGCCGGTAATGTTCCCCTCAAGGAGAGGGGTGACATGTACACGGCAGTCAACTGGGCGCTTGATCTGGGGCTTTACGCCGCCGTCTGCGTGATCACGTGCGCGCTGTGGTGGTTTCTCGGACGCCGCTCAGACCGTGCCGCCTTCGTTTCTCCGGCATCGACACCCGATACGTCTTCGTCGTCTGGTTCGAGTGGTTCGCACTTAACGGTCTCCGATGCCCTGCCGCTCATCTATCGTCGCTCGAAACAGACGGGTGCGCTTCTGCCTCGAGAGGAGAACCCGGACACCCCGATGACGGCAGAGATTCCCGTGGTCGCGGCCCCTGCCTCGTCGATGTGGAGGTTCCCGCGCGCCCTGCCTCTCGCCTGGATCCTGTATGCCGCAGGCCTGCTGATTTTCACGCTGCT
>CAKMQM010000298.1:0-7311 GCA_927911615.1 uncultured Xylanimonas sp. | reverse complement strand
GCTCTACGACAAGGGCCTGGCCTACCAGGGCCACCGCGTCCTGCCCTACTGCTGGAACGACCGTACGCCGCTGAGCAACCACGAGCTCAAGATGGACGACGACGTGTACCAGGACCGCACCGACAACACGGTGACGGTGGGCCTGCGCCTCGAGACGAAGCTGCGTGACGACTCGGCGCGCCCCGAGCTGGCGCTCATCTGGACGACCACGCCCTGGACGCTGCCCTCGAACTCGGCTGTGGCCGTGGGCCCGCAGATCGAGTACTCCCTCGTCGAGGTTGCCGCCGACCACGAGGGTAACCTCGCGGGCGAGCGTGTCCTCATCGCCACCGACCTGATCCCCTCCTACGCCAAGGAGCTGGGCGAGGACCCGACCGTCGTCGCGACCTACAAGGGCCATGAGCTGGTGGGCATCCACTACCACCCGATCTACGACTACTTCGACACCCCCGAGCGCCGCGCGAAGGCGCTGCCCCCGGCCCCAACGGCTGGTCCATCATCGCCGCCGACTACGTGACGACCACGGACGGCACCGGCCTCGTCCACCAGGCTCCCGCATTCGGTGAAGACGATATGTGGACCTGCATGGAGTACGGCATTGGCCTTGTCATGCCCGTCGACGAGGGTGGGGTCTTCACCTCCGAGGTGAGCGACTACGAGGGCATGCAGATCTTCGACGCGAACCGCTACGTGGTCGCCGACCTGCGCGAGCAGGGTGGCCCGATCGCGCGCCGCGCCCCCGAGATCCGCGCCGTGCTGGTGCGCGAGAAGTCCTACGTGCACTCCTACCCGCACTGCTGGCGCTGCCGCAAGCCCCTCATGTACAAGGCTGTGTCCTCGTGGTTCGTCCGCGTGACCGAGATCCGCGACCGCATGGTGGAGCTCAACCAGGAGATCACCTGGACCCCCGCGCACACCAAGGACGGCATCTTCGGCAAGTGGCTGGAGGGCGCCCGCGACTGGTCGATCTCGCGTAACCGCTTCTGGGGCGCGCCGATTCCCGTGTGGGTCTCGGACGATCCGGCCTACCCGCGCACCGACGTCTACGGTTCCATTGCGGAGCTCGAGGCCGACTTCGGCGTGAAGGTCACGGACTTCCACCGTCCCTTCATTGATCAGCTCACGCGCCCGAACCCGGACGACCCGACGGGCAAGTCGACGATGCGTCGTATCTCCGACGTGTTCGACTGCTGGTTCGAGTCCGGCTCGATGCCCTTCGCGCAGGTGCACTACCCCTTCGAGAACCAGGAGTGGTTCGAGAACCACTACCCGGGCGACTTCATCGTCGAGTACATCGGTCAGACGCGTGGCTGGTTCTACACGCTGCACGTCCTGGCGACCGCGCTCTTCGATCGCCCCGCGTTCCGCTCCTGCGTCTCCCACGGCATCGTCCTGGGTGACGACGGCCTGAAGATGAGTAAGTCGCTGCGTAACTACCCGGACGTGGCCGAGGTGTTCAACAAGTACGGTTCCGACGCGATGCGTTGGTTCCTCATGTCGAGCCCGGTCGTGCGCGGCGGCAACCTGATCGTCAAGGAGGAGTCGATCCGCGACACCGTCCGTCAGGTGCTGCTGCCCATCTGGAACACCTACTACTTCTTCACGCTGTACGCGGGTGCCTGCAACAAGGGCGAGGGCTACGAGGCCAAGCGCATCGATCTGTCTTCGCCCGAGGCCGTGGCCGCGCTGGCGCAGATGGACCGCTACCTGCTGGCCCACACCCGCACCCTCGCCGAGGATGTGCGTGGCGCGCTCGACGGCTACGACGTGGCCGGCGCGTGCGAGTCGATCCGCGAGTACCTGGATGTTCTGACGAACTGGTACGTGCGTACCCAGCGTCAGCGCTTCTGGGACGAGGATGGTGCCGCGTTCGACACGCTGTATACGGCTCTCGTGACGCTCATGGAGTTGGCGGCGCCCTTGCTGCCGCTGCTGAGCGAGGAGATCTGGCGAGGCCTGACGGGCGGGGAGTCCGTGCACCTGGTCGACTTCCCGGTCATCGACGAGGCCGTGGACGCCCCCGAGCTGGTCGCCGCGATGGACGAGGTTCGTTCGATCGTGTCGGCCGCCCACGCGCTGCGCAAGACGCATCAGCTGCGCGTGCGCCAGCCGCTGGCCTCGCTGCTGGTCGTGTCGGAGAACTTCGCTGCGCTGGAGCCCTTCGCGGACCTGATCGCCTCCGAGGTGAACGTGAAGTCCGTGGTCTTCTCTGCGCCGCAGGACTCGGGCCTGAGCGTTCGCACCGAACTGGCGCTGAACCCGCGCGCTTTCGATCCGGCTGTCCGTAAGCTGACGAGCCAGCTGTTCAAGGCCCAGAAGGCCGGCGAGTGGGAGATCGTCGAGGAGGGCACGGTTCGTTTCCCGGGCATCCTGCTCGATGGAGCGCCGCTGGAGCTGACCGGCGACATGTTCTCGGTGTCCACGTCTGTGGACGCCGCCGAAGGCCAGGTTGCGGACGTGCTGCCGTCGGGCACCTTCGTGGTGCTCGACACGGAGCTGACCCCCGAGCTCGAGGCCGAGGGCTACGCCCGCGACGTCGTGCGCGCCGTTCAGGACGAGCGTAAGAACGCTGGCCTGCACATCGCGGACCGCATCGACCTGTCGCTGACGGTTCCGTCCGATCACGTGGCCGACGTGGAGACCTGGCGCGACATGATCGCCGCCGAGACCCTCGCGCTGTCTCTGACGGTCGAGGCCGGCGACAAGCTCGCAGTGAGCGTCGCCAAGCACTGAGTGCTGTTACTGAGGCGGGCGGGCTGCGCGAAAGCGCGGCCCGCCCGTTTCTCTGTCCGCAGGTACCTCGGTTGAAAACGTGCGATCAGCTGTCTGTCGCCGTCATCTCCTGGTAGCGCTTGAAGAGGAGCGCGAGGCGTTCCTCGTTGGTCTCCAAGGGCTTCTTCGCGCCGAAGGCGCGGTCGACCGCGCGATCGAGGACGCGGTGGGCCTTGAGCAGGCTCGGTGCCATCGCCAGCGGGTTGTACATGTCGGCCAGGCTCGCTCCCGGCTGCTCGGCGCGAGCGTCCAGGACCCCCTGGCCAGCCGCGATGATTTCGGTGCGAAGCTTGTCGGATACTTCGGGCAGTGGGAGGGTGTTCCACACGATCTTGTTGGAAAAGCGCAGATCCGACTTCATGTGTCCGCCGACAGCGCGCTGCCACGTAATGAACATCGAGGAGCTAATGATGGCAAAAAGGAAACCGTCGGGGTCGAGTGCGGTAAAGAGCGCGTCGCTCGCAATTGTCTCTTCGTCAAGGTGTGCAACGGTGTAGAAATGTCGTGATTCTGATATGACGCGCGGGATAGCAACAAAAGGAACGGTTGGCTGGTGGTTTTCTTGGAAGAGGTGAGCAGTCTTTGCGCTCTCGTTGGTTGCCTTCTTCCTCGAATTTAGTCTGAACTCTTTGCAAGCGCTAACACGTTCCTTTAGCAGAAGGCTTCGTTGGATATCTCTCGAATCAAAATTGGATCCTGCCATCCACAAACACCAGCGATTTAAGCCATGGAGTAGCTCGCGAGCATTGCTAAAAGGTCGTAAGTACTTGGACGCGATTGGATCTTCAAGGAATTCTCGATAATCCTCCATTTCAACGATGAGATTGCCTCCGTCCGCCGGTTTTGATCCGAAACGTACCTCGGGAAGAATAGGGGAAAGAGGTCTTGTCCGCGCCTCGATAAAAAATGTTCGCTCCTTCGATCAAATATGGGCTGATATGTTCGACAGGAGCGACCGCAGGCTGCGACTTGGGAGAAGAATAGGTAAAGAGCAGTGCGGGAGCTTTCTCATGAGGGGCACCCCGGTCGAAGCCTGTGATGACGCAGTGGACGGCGGCGGCCCCCGGCGCCTCGGACGTCCATGCGAAAGTCTGGTGCGCGAAACGGATCCTCCAGCTGCCTTCGAGGAGAGGACGGAAGAGAGCAACGACAGGCACTCCTTGTGCGATCGAGTTCGTCGAGACGAAAGCGAAGCGGCCGCCGTTCGGGACGGATTGGAAGAAGCGGGATGCCTTGATGAACCATCCGGTCACGTAGTCGAGGTAGCCGTCGTAGCCATCGCCCCACACGAAGCGCAGGTCATCGGTCTGCTCCTCGGATCGCATGTACTGGCCGATGAAGGGTGGATTGCCGACGATCCTGACGTACGGGGAGGGCGGACACACCTGCGTCCACTCCGTGCGCAGCGCGTTGCCGATCGTGATGTGGGCGGACGCCTTGAGAGGAAGGATCGAGGGAGCCTGGCCGAGAAGCCGCTCCATCTCGCGGTTCGCCTGATGATGGGCCAGGTGCAGGGCCGTCTGGGCGATGCGGGCCGGCCATTCCTCGATCTCGATGCCGAAGAAGTGGTCTAGCTGGACAGTGATGTCGGCGCTTTCTCCCTGGTCATCGAAGAAGATCGTGGCCTGGAACTCGTCGTTATCCTTGCGGGCGAGCTCCAGTTCGCGGATGCGTTTGAGGATCTCCGTGTCTAGGTGGCGCAACTCTCGATAGGCAACGACCAAGAAATTGCCGCAGCCGCAGGCGGGATCCATGATCCGTAGGTCTCTGAGCTCCTGACGGAGCTCCTTGAGCTTGGCGAGATCGTGCGTGTGTTCTGCGAAGCGTTCACGCAGGTCGTCGAGGAAGAGCGGGCCAAGGGTCTTCAGGATGTTTGTTTCGCTCGTGTAGTGTTCGCCGAGCTCGCGGCGTGCCTCGGGGGACTTGACGGCCTGGAAGAGGGAACCGAAGACTGCTGGGCTGATGCCCGACCAGTCGAAGGCGCACGCGCGGCATGAGCTCGTCACGCATCGTGGAGGAGAAGCTGGGGATGTTGAGCTGCTCCTCGAAGATCCCGCCGTTGACGTACGGGAAACGCGCGGTCAGCTCGTCGAGGGTCGACTGACGACGCTCCATGGGTGTTTTCAGCGTCTGGTAGAGGACTGCGAGCTGCGCGCCGAGGTCGCTGCCGTCCTCGCGAGTTCGGGTCTCGAGAAACTCCGTGAACAGGTCGCGTTCCCACAGGCCGGCGTCGTCTCCATAGAGGCAAAAGAGCGTGCGGATGAGGAAGATGGAGGCCTCGTGATCGCTGTAACCCGACCCGTCCAGGGCCTCGTAGAGGTCGGCCATGACGCGGGCGGCCCGAATCGAGGCCTCCTCCTGCTCGCGCGAACCGACCTGAACCATTCCGTATCCGGCGAGGAACTTCAGGTCGTCGACGTGATCGGGAAGCTGGGCGAGTCGAAACTCCGTGCGCCCGGCATCTCCAGAACCGTCAGTTGCTATCTCACTGTCGAGATCGACGATCCGAATGCGGCGGAAGTCGCTGATGATGAGGAGACGTGGAGTCTCGACGTCAGCGAGGTCGTGGATGTAATCGAGAGCCTGCTCCTCAGCCCTATCGAGGTCCTTCCCCGCGGACTTCATCTCGATGAGTGCCTTGCCGGGGATGAGCGCGTCAATGTATCCCTGGCGCCCCGTCGATGCGCGGTTCGAGCGCCTCTCGTAGGAAATCGCTTTGCGCTTGGTGATGCCGAAACACTTCATGAGTTCGCGCATGAACTCGTGACCGTCCTGCTTCTCATCCCCCACACAATCGCTCCAGTCGTAAGCGAACTTCACGCACCTTTCGCGGATGGCGTTAATCGAGAGCGTTGCGGGCACGGGCGACTCCTGGTTGTCGACGGAAGTGGGCACGAGCGGGGCTCGAGGCCGGTTGCTTGCTCAGTATATCTAGGCTTGACAGTCCGTAGGTATCCGACGCGAGCGGAAATTGTCGCTCCTGAAATCTCAACCGGATTACGTTGAAACGCGCGCGATGTCTCTTGTTTGAGCACGTCAGAGCCATTTAGACATGCTGAGCGTGCAGCGTATTGCCAGGACGTCTCAGGGGTGTGCCCTCCTGACGTGCGTCGTTGCTCGCCGCGTATGGAGGAGGAGCCTCCAGCTCATTCCTAGTATGAGTCGTCGGTCGGCAGCTTCACGCCCGCGTCGCGCAGGCGTTCCAGGTGCGGCTCGACAGAGGAGAGATACGGGGCGAGAACGGGATTCGCGTCCGGGTCCATGAAGGACTCGAGGTAGTCCTCCAGTGGGAACTGCGTGGCGAAGAGCGTCTGACGCAGCTCGAGACTGTTCACCGACTCGACGACCATCGTCGGGTCGGCGGCGCTCGTGTATCGCTTGACCCGCGGCCACCGCGTGTCCGCGATCGTCCACTGTTCCGATGAGGGAGCCTCACCCGGGATCACGATGGGGCGCTGGCGCATCCGTGCGCGACGCAGCGCACCGACCTGGGTGATCAGCACGTAGCTGGCCAACGTCTCGCTACGTGTATCCATGGTGAACCGTCTGCTCGGATGGCGTTCGGACCAGCTAAAGCGGTAGTAGCCCGACATCTCCCAGGCGGTGAAGAAATCGGTGTTGTAGTTCGAGAACGAATACCCGTACCCGTATCCGTCTTGAAAGTCGGTTTTAGCGACGGAAGTATCCGAACAGATCTTGCCAATCAATTCTTCCAATTTCTCCAACATGCTCGGAGACTCCTTCGATGATGTTCTGCGTGATGAGCTCGTCGATCGTCATGGGCGCCCAGCCGCCGATGAAGACCTTCTCGATGATGCGCACCTGCGGGATTTGCCCGTGGGAACCCATGTCTTTGTCGAGCAGGCAGATTTCGATGGCGACGTCCTCGGGCAACGGGTTATCAGTGAAGCGGAACTGGCGGTACAGCTCGTTGTAGTTGGCGGGTGGACCCGAGCGGAACTCCGAGGGGAAGATCAGGCCCTTGATGATGGGCGTCAGGTTGCGCGCCCCGACGTGCCCGATATGGTCCAGGCCGTCGATGTCGAAGGCCTCGATGAACTCGTCTTTATCGCGGAAGTAGCGGTTGGTTCCGGGGACTTCACCGTGGTCGCGGTCATCGCGCCATGCCGGACAGATCGTCCCTGGCTGCGAGAAACGCGAGCGCATCCAGTCGGCCGTCGACCGAATGTACGGGTCGGTTCCTTTGGCCATCTGGAGTTCCATGGCGCCGGTTACGTCAGCTCCGCACCGGTAACGCTCTCCGAGGCCCTGCGCCGCGTTGGGCAGCACGTCGCCCGGGCCGGGTCCACGCGTGGGAAAAATGTGTGTCTGATGGACAGTGCGCTGGGCTTCGCCGGGGGAAGGAGTCTCTAGTTGCATCGGAACTCACTCCTCTTTCTCGGTGCAGGCGCGGGGATTGGTGGGGCCGAGGCCTCGGCCGGCGGGAGGGGAATCGGCGGTTCGGAGCCCGGCACGGGGGTGTCGGAGGCAGTCGCGCTGTCCTGCGGCTCGGCGCCGGCGGCGGGGGATTGGGGGTTC
>CAKMQM010000297.1:0-9744 GCA_927911615.1 uncultured Xylanimonas sp. | reverse complement strand
GGCCGAACCTGGTGCCGATATCGGTGAAGGTGAGGGCGTCGAAGGGAGCGACGATACCCCATCCGAGGGCGTCGGTGCGTTGATCGGGGGTACCGCGCAGGGCGGTCACTTCGAGCCGGTATTTCCACATGTCGGGCCCCTCATCGGGGTAGGCCGAGGCCACGAGGGCCGCGAAGCCGCCCGCGTATGCGGTCGCGTAGGACGAGGACGGCAGAGGCTGGTCCCCCTCGTATCCGCCGACGAGGCAGTCGGCCTGATCGAACCAGGTCGTGAGGATGACGCCGGCGGGCACGGCGAGCTTGACGTGCGCGCCGTGCACCTGCTGGTCCGAGGCCGATCCGTCGGCATTCGAGGCGGTCACGCCGAGCACGCCCGGGTAGGCGGCCGGGTAGACGACCTGATTCGCTTCCTGCCCCTGGTACACGTTGCCGGTCGAGGCCACGACGAGGGCCCTGCCTCGCACGGCGTTGACGGCTGCCTCCAGCTGGGGGTCCCCCTCGGGAGCAGACTGTGCGACGACGATGATCTGCGCGCCATGGTCGGCGGCCCACAGGATCCCGCGGCCCACCTTCGACATGAAGGTCTCTTCGCCTTCCTTGTGCGGGCGATTGTCCTGAAGCCCGCTGTCAACGCGCACCGGGAGGATCTTCGCCTCGGGGCGACGCCGACGAGGCCAGATCCCATCTCCTTGGGCAGCTCCTGCGCGGCGATCGCACCGGCGATGGCGGTGCCGTGTTCGCCGACGTCGACGCGCCCGTCGGTGTTTTCACCGCTCAGGTCGATGCCGGGCAGCACGACGGGCCCGTCCGGGCCCTGAAAGTGCTGATTGCCTGCGGCGACGCCCGAGTCGACGATCGCGACCGTGACGCCACGGCCTCGCGAGACCTCCCAGGCGCGACGCACTCCGACGGCGTCGAAGATGGCGGGTGTTTGCTTGATGTACGAGGGCGAGTTTTGCGAGCATTCGCCGCCCTCGGAATCGCTGGCGGGCGTCGTCGCCGACGACGAGGGAGTCGCCGTCGGAGTCGGACGCACGCTCGGCGTCGGTACCGGGTCCGCGTGGGCGACGCCGGGACCGAACGCACCGGAGTCATCAGGCGCGACGACGGGCGCAGCGATAGGAGCGAGCACGAGTCCTGCGATCAGCGAGGCCCCGACGAGGCCTCGGCCCAGGGACCGGGAACGCGTGCGGTGGGCGCTCACTTGAGCCCCACTGAGGTGGCGGCGGCCTTCGGAGACATCTCGGAACCCGGCGGGATGAGCTCGCCCCACGCGCGCGGGACGACGCAGCCTCGGATGCCTGCCACCCGAGGGCATTCATGGAGACGGAGGGGACATCGCCGAGGGAGTGGCGGAAGCCCATATCGGAGATGAAGACGTAGGACGCTGCCTCGCCGCCACCGCCCGACGTGAGGGCGAGGAGGGCGCCAGATCCGCCCGCGACAGTGACGTTACGCGTCGTGGACGGCCCCTTCGGGGACTGCAGAGATTCCGCATCGTAGGACGCTTCGATCGCGCGCTTCTCAGGCATGGTGACCAGGTCGAACGTCGGGTTAGCGCGATCAGTGGTGTCCATCGCGGCGCACAGGACCGTCCGGCTGGACGCGTCACGGCTCTCATCAAACCACTCGGGCGATTCAAAGTCCTCGACGGCCGGCCAATCGTCACCGACGAAGACGGCTCGGACGGGCTCGACGTACTTGAACATCTCGGTGGGGAACTTCTTCGAGGGTGGTGCGTCCTGATACAGGCGCGCCGCAGTCGAGTTGAAGACCACCAGATTCGAGTCGTCGATCACCAGGTAGGAGTTTTTGACCTGACCGGTGGAGTCGACCTGGTCGAGGACCATTCCGATGGTGATGCCCTCGTTTTTCAGGTCGCCGGGCAGGTTCGCGGCCGGCTGCCCAGCGTTTTCGATGTCGTTGTAGCTCCAGGGGCGCAGAGGCGTGCCCGAAGGGAAGAGGTCGAGCCACTCGGGTTCGACGGTGATCGGGTAGCTGGTGAGGTTCTGGAAGGACAGTGCCCAGTCACCCAGGCGGCTCACGCTGGAGTCAATGTAGTACTTCTTGCCTTTTTCCCGATCGACGAAGTACTTGTCTCCGCTGCCGGTCGCCTGAACGAGCGCGGATGTCGCCTGCTTCACCGGAAAATTCGCCGCAGGCAGTTCCTTGGCGATCCACGTATGGTAGCCGGACTCCATGTCGCAGGAGAGCCACTGTTTGCTCAGCATGTCGGGTACTGGCACGTCATCGGGGACGTCGGGCAGTCCGATCTGGGCGCCGCGCGGAATGTTCTCGAGTGACGACGCTGATGCCTGGATGGTCGTCAGCTTCGATTCGGGGCTGAGGAGCCTAGCGGTGGTCACGTTCGCGATCGGATGAAGAACACCATTCGCCCAGAAATAGCGGGCACCCGTCCCCTTGACGTCAACCAGCTGATACTGCGCCTCCCCGAGTCTCGGGTTCGGCGCAAAAACGCGCATGCCGATTCCCACCACGCTGAGAATAACGGCGACCACGAGCCCGAAAATAAGGGGGCGCACGGGCGAGGGCGTGTCGACCTCGCGCCCGTCGGGTGTGCCGGAGGTGAAGGCCGTGATCAGGCGGTTTCGATTAAAGCGCTGGGCTTCGAGGATGTCTTTACTCGACGGCATGGTTCAGCTCCACAGGTAGACGGCCAGGGGAAGCAGGACAAACAGCGACAGCACGGAGATCGTGTCGGCGATGCGCGTCAGATGCGGGCGTGCACGAGGCCCGACGACGTTCGTGATGACGAGGACGAGGGCGGTCGCGATTGCCGACAGCGTCAGCCACGGCATGGTCCTCGGGTCCGCGTAGGCACCAAGCACGGTGGCCACGAGGATCACGATCAGGCCGGTGAGAGCGCCGAGAAGCACCTCGACGCGCGCGCGGATGGAACGCGTCTGGAGAACGAGAGAGACCGCACCGAGCACGATGAGGGTCAACGGCAGGGAGATCGACCGCGTTTCGGGTGCCGTCATCAGGGCGACAGCCAGGAAGAGAGCGGCGATTGCCCCGCCGGCGCGCAGGGCGACGACGAACACGAAGGAGGTGCTGACCTGGTCGGTGATGCCCTTCGCGGGAATCTGCTCAGTCGTGTCCGCATCCAGGATGCGCACGGGGATGTGGGCCAGCGCGATCCAGGGCGCGACCTGGAGAAGCACAATCACGAGGGCGAAGAGGATGGCGGAGATGCCCGCCTGAGAGAGCTGACCGAGCCGAACCAGGAGGCCGGTGGCGGCCAAAACCGTACCGACGACGAGAGGGGCCGCGATAGAGATTCGGTACCGCTTGGGCAGCGCGAGAACGGCGAGGGAGCCGATCAGGAGGCCGAGGCCGGTCCACCCCCAGCCGGCGGTGTCCCAGTGGCTCTGGCTCAGGCGCAGAGCCGATGCGGCCGTCAGGAAGGGGACGGTGTGTGCCAGCGCGATGCCGCTTGCCTGCGGGTACTTCCGGGTCATCACAGCGGACGTCGCAGTCACGAGCAGCGCCGCGACGATGCCGATTGCGCCGGCAATAACGTTGTACCTCGTGACGGAATAAGAATCGAGGGCGGTGAGGGCGTCCGGAGGAGTAGTGGCCAGGAGGAGGGCTGCGACGAAGACGAGGCCCGCCGCGGAGAGCGCAGCAAGAGTGCGAGCATCGTCACGTGTCCAAGGAGTGGACACTCTTTCGACGACTTGACCGACCGCTTCGGTGAGGTCGTCATAGACCATATCGGCAGCGCCCTCACCCAGAGGCTCGAGGGTGAGCGCCGCACCGGCGCGCACCCCCTGCGCGGACAGAGACTTGGATTGGTCAAGCAGACGGCCCGAGGCCGTACGCACCGCGAAGCCATCATTCGTTGGCTGATCAGTGAAAGCGCCCACCGTTTCAACCATTCCAGGGAGCAGCTCCACCAGGGGGATCGACTGCGGAAGCGTCACGTCACTACGGTCAACGCCGTACGTGATCGTGAGCGGAATCAGCGCCACTCCTCGTGATGTTTTCGATGCCATTGGGTCCTCCCGAATGCCGCGTGATGGGGTTTTTGGCTACACGACACAACCCCGTAAGTCTAGATTCTCGGTCAGGTTTTGTCATGATTTTTCCGTAACATCGAAAAAAATGATGAAAACATGGTTAGTATTCATGTGTCCCCATGCTCTCACGCATTCCGGCGAGAGAGTCCACTCATACAAATGGAGGTTCACATGGCAGACCAGAGGGCCGCAGAAGGCGCCCTTAAGCAGGGTTTCGCGGCGGTTGAGTCCACCAAGGCCGACATCGACAGCCACCTCAAGCGTCTTGAGGGCGACCTGTCGACCATCGGCAGCTCCTGGCAGGGCGCTGCGTCGGTGCAGTTCTCTTCGCTGATGGCTCAGTGGCAGGAGAACGCAGCAAAGGTTAACCAGGCTCTTCAGGATCTCGCTGACAACCTGCGCGCCACCGATTCGTCGATGGAAGCCAACGAGTCCGAGACCGAGAACTCGTTCGCTCAGCTGCTCGGCGGCCTGTGAGAGATTAGATTAGGAGACTGACATGGATTTCCAGGTAAATTACGGCGCTCTTGACGCCGCTGCTGCTGACATCAACACCGGTGCCGCTAACCTGCAGAACTGCCTCGACGATCTCGAGCAGACGCTGAACCAGCTGCGCTCGTCGTGGGAAGGCCAGACGCAGGAAGCCTACGACGTTGCTCAGCGTCAGTGGAACCAGGGCCTCGAGGGCCTGAAGGACGTGCTGCGCCGCACCTCCTCCGCCGTTGACTCGGCTCGTTCCAACTACCAGACGACGGACCAGTCCAACGCTGCCCGCTTCTGAGAGCATGAGCGCCTAGCGCTACGGGAGGGGTCGCCCCATTGGGGCGGCCCTTTTCCGTACCCGCAAGCGCTCGATTCTGCGCTCGCAATCGAACGACTGCCACTTTGCCCCGCCTCCATCCACAACAATTTTCCATTCGGTTAAATCGGGGTGGGATTGAGCACATAGAAAACCGCCGCCGCCCCTATCGGGACGGCGGCGGTGACTCTTCGAAGGATCGGCCAGGCGAGGAGATCAGTGCACCGAGTCGGCGTCGGCGTAGACGATCGTGGCCCTCCGGTCTCCCATGATGACCTCGGTACCGGCGGGCACCTCGACCGCCTGTCCGCCCGTCAGTTCCATGACGCGGCCGTCGGGCGTGCGAATCTGCGTGCCGTTCGCGGAGAAGGAGTCTTCGATCCAGGCGCCGGTGGCCGTGGGCCCCAGACGCATGTGCGTGCGCGAGAGCGACATCGTTGCGTCGGGAACGACGACCGCACGCGAGCCCTCGACGGCTGCGGGTGCACGCCCAAGCGTCACGGGCATGTCGATGAGCTCACGCTGCCCGGAGTCAAAGATGAGCCACAGGAGCTGCGTGCGCGGCGGCGTCGCTGGCGCGCCCCACTGGGACTGGCCGGCCCCACCCCACTGGGAGGTGCCGGAGCTCTGGGCGGCCTGCACGTCGCGGCGACTCGGCGGAGGTCCGGGCACACCCGATGCGGGGGCCGCATACTGCCCTCCTGCGTTGTACGAGGCCTGGGCGGGCTGAGGGGGCACCTGCTGAGCGGGAGCTCCCCAGCTGGCCTGGGCGGGAACCTGCGCGGGCGCGGCAGGCGTCGACGAGGCGGGCACGCTGGGCACCGGAGGTACCGCGGGCACGGACGGTGTCGCGGGGCGCTGGGGCGCGGGGCGGTGGGGTGTCCGGCGTCCCCTGGGGCGGCGCGAGGAGCGCCTCGAACTCATTGGGCTCGCGCGCGGCGGGCGCAGCGGGAGTCGAAGGCGCAGCAGGCGTGCTGGGCACGGCTGGCGCACTGGGTGCCGCCGGCATGGCGGGGGCGGCAGGCAGCGGGGAGACCGCCGGGGTGGCAGGAGCACTGTAGCCCGTCCCAAAGGGGTCGTTCGCACGCTGACCGGGCGCGGAATAGTCCAGCGCCGAGGAGGGCACGGGCGTCAACGGCGCAACGGGAGCGCTCCACTGGTCAACCCCCTCATGCACACTCTCAAAACCGCTGGGGGCCATATGCGGACGCTCGGAGCGCTCAACCTCACCGGGGCCCGCCGCGAGCGCCGCATGCTTGCGCAAGTCGACAAAGCGGGTACGGGTGGGGCCGCTCAGCCACGTACGTCCTTCGTGGACCATCGCATACGAGGCGAGCAGGCCCACGACGGTGACCTGGAGGAGCACAGCGAGGGCCGTGTAGCCCAGCGCTGCGCCGAGCGACGGGGTCTGCGCGTCGTCCTCGTCGCGGATCATGCACACGCGCATGAGGGCCATGCCCGGGGTCCGGCCCGACGCGCCGAGCATGAGCGCGGAGGCAACCACGGCCTCGGCGGTGATCATTCCGATCGTCCACGCCGTGAAGTGCACGTACCACGTCACGCCAAGCAGGACCCCGAGGATCAGCAGGTCGATGAGATACGCGCCGACGAGCCGCGAAGCGGATGCATGGGCGAAAGGAGTCTTCGTAGTATCAGCCATTACAGGACTGCCCTCCAAGCAAACTCGAAGAGACCCGAGGAGATGACCGCCGCGGGGAGAAGTGTAAAGATGCAGAAGGTCTGCACGAAGTCGAGGATCGTGCCCGCGAGGGCGGCGTGGCCCTTGGGAACATGCAGCGTCATCCACAGGACCATCGCGATCGCGATGATGAGCAGAATCGCCAGCGGGAGCAGGGGGAACAACGATTGCGTGTTTTTTCCTTTCCCCACCACCAAGGACTGTGACCAGGTACCAAAAAGGAACGCGCAGCCGACACCCGCCGCAGCGATACGAGGCAGGACCTGCCCGGCGCGCGTGCGCCCCCCTCGCGGGGCCGTCAACAGGATCAGGATGGACATGATGACGAAGATGAAGCCGCCGAGGCCTCGGCCCAGCGTGATCGCGGGAGTCACCGTGTACGCCAGGGGAATGCCGCCTACCAGCACAAACAGCGTCGAGGCTGCCAGCAGCAGCGTGTACCGCGCATCGGTGTGTCCGAGGGCGTCCGCCATCCGGCCACCGGTCACCGTGCTGGGCTTGTGCGCGGGAGGCTGACGAATGCGCGACGCGATCGTCTGCACCGACGCGGAATCAATGAGCTGACTGTCGGGCACGCGCAGCGCAAAACGGGGCGCCATCAGGCACAGGAATACCCCGAGGAGGAGAGCCAGCGGAGCGATGTCGATGAGGCTCAACAACGGGTACGCGCCGATCGTGACGAGCGCCGTGGCACCGATCCACGCGAAGAACGCGCTGAACGCGGTGGGGGTCGTCGTCAGCGACACGACGGCCAGCGAAACCGCGAGGGCAACCCACACGCCGATCACGGGGGCGACCGACAGGGCGTGGATGCCAGACATCGACACGAAGCCGATTGCGCTATATCCGGCCAGCGCGGGCATCAGGAGCAGCAGGGCTGGCCTCGAGCGGACCGCGCGCGACACAAAAAGCGGGAGGATCGAAGCAGCGCAGCACACGGCGGCACACGCGCCCCGCGCCCACATCGGGATCTTCGCGACTTCGACGGCCCACTTCGGGCCGTCCTCGGGGTGAGCGAACCCAATGAGGACCGCATCGCCAACCATCGGCAAGAGGCACAGGGAGCTGACCGCGCCGATCACGATGAAGCAGTAGCCGAGGAGGGCCAGGACCGGGGACAGCCACTGGTTCTCCTGGCGCTCCGAGGCCTCGTTGACCTGCTGAGCGGACAGGACGCGACTGGACACAGCGATCGTCGACCCTGCGGGCAGGTCACGCCCGAGGACAGCGCCGCCGTCGAGGGGACGCCCATCGGCGTAAGAAACGCGGACCGAAGGGAGGGTCAAATCGATGGCCAGCATCGCGCACAATCCGGCGACCGTGGTCCCTTCAGGAGCGGCGAAATCAGAGGCACCATCGGAGTCGATAACGGTCACGGACACCATGGTGGCGCTCATGAAACCTCCGATCGTCGGGAAACAACAGTGCCCAGTGTAATGCACTGAGGCTAACCGTCGGTTAAAACTTGGAAGTCCACTCAGCTACACTGGGTGCAGTCGCATCGAACACGTACGCGCGCAGCGCGAGGAGACCTGATGGTTACACGCAAGAAACGGCGGACTGTCGCGGTTCCGGAGCAGCCCTCCGGCACCCTGGCAATCCAGATGCCGCCGGAGAAGGCCGAGCCCGCATCGATCGGTAACGTCCTGATGATGGTCGTCCCAATGCTCGGCTCGACGGGCGTCATGGTCTTCATGGCCATGCAGAACCCCGACAATACGCGCTCGATGCTCATGGGCGGCGGCATGCTGGTCGCCATGCTGGGCATGGTCGGCTTCAACATCTACCGTCAGTTCTCCCAGTACCGCACGCGGGTCAAGACGCAGCGCCGCGAATACCTCTCCTACCTGGCGGAGACGCGCGAGTCCGTGCGCAAGGTCGCGAAGAAGCAGCGCGCCTACTACAACTGGGTCTACCCCTCCCCCGACGCCCTCGTGACGCTGGCCGCCAACGGCTCGCGCCTGTGGTCGCGCGAGGGCAACACGTACGACCTACTGACGTTCCGTTACGGCTCGGGCACCCAGCCCCTCGGCCTCATTTTCGAGCGTCCCCCGATCGATCCGATGACGGAGATGGACGTCGTGTGTCTGTCCGCCATGGACCGCTTCATCGGCGTCCACGACCACACGGACAACGTCGGCAAGTTCCTCTACCTGGGTGACTTTAGCCACATCGAGGTCGTCGGCGACGGCGAGAGCGCCTACGACGAAATGCGCGCCATCATGATGCACCTGGCGTGCTTCATCGACCCCTCCAAGCTCAAGATCGCGGTCCTGTGTTCGGCCGATCGACTGGGCGACTGGGAATGGGTCAAGTGGATGCCCCAGGCTCGCTCGTCCATCGTGCGCGACGCGGTGGGCCCGGGCCGCATGATCTCGACGGACCCGCGCGAACTCGCCGAGATGATCGGCCCCGACATCGCGATGCGCGGCGCGTACCGCCCGGGCGACGACATGCCCGAGTGGCCCCACCTCCTCCTCGTGTTGGACGGGGCCGAGTTCCCACCCAACTCCCCCTTCGGTTCGGCAGTGGGCGTGCGCGGCGTGACGATCATGTCCCGCGCCCGCGAGTGGACGCCCATGAAGTCGCACACCGCGCTGCGCCTCGTCATCCACCCCAACCCGGATCACAAGGGCGCGGACGTGGTCGACGTAGTCACCATGGACTCCCTGCCCGAGCAGGCGTTCGCCGACCGCCTCACCGCCGTGCAGGCCGAGGCCGTGGCCCGCCGCATGACGCCCTTCGCCACCCAGCAGAACCTGGAAGAGGCGGAGACGCCGGTGGGCCGTTCGGACGAGTCCCGCCAGATGGACCTCATGGAGCTCGTCGGCATCGGCGATATCCGCGACTTCGACCCGGAGAAGCAGTGGCGGCGCCGCGAGGGCGCGAACGCCTCGCCGCCCCCTTCGCGGTCAACGCCCGAGGGCCGCCCCGTGGTCCTGGACATTAAGGAATCTGCCCAGCAGGGTATGGGTCCGCACGGCCTGCTGATCGGCGCGACCGGTTCGGGTAAGTCCGAGGTGTTGCGTACCCTCGTGCTCGCCCTGGCGCTCACGCACTCTCCGGAGCAGCTGAACCTGGTTCTCGTCGACTTCAAGGGTGGCGCGACCTTTCGCCGGCATGTCGGACCTGCCGCACGTGTCGGCCATGATCTCGAACCTGGAGTCGGAGCTCTCCCTCGTCGACCGTATGCAGGACGCTGCA
>CAKMQM010000296.1:0-3173 GCA_927911615.1 uncultured Xylanimonas sp. | reverse complement strand
TCAATGTCTTGACGCACGCTACCACTCGAAGGACCCGGATTCTGTTCGCCGTAGTCACCCGCATTTTCAACCCGCTGTTTCATTGCGTCACGCTGCGCATTCGTCCCATCCGCCAGGGCCTGCATCGTGTCGTTCGCGCGCTGCAGGATGTCCGTCGCGGCGGCTTCACGCTGGTTGTTCGCCTGCATGATGAGCCCTTGGACGTATGCTTCACCCGTCGTAGCGACCGCGTTGATCGGCAGGCCTACGATGCCCATATACCCGGTCACAGGAATGACGACGTGGGCTGCGTCTGCCAACGCCTGCAGCTTCGAGTCAACCAGGGTGGGCGAGAGCTGCATAGCGTCCTCGCGCACGTGCTTCATGACGCGACGGGCCTCCACATAGAACTCCATCGCGGTGTTGTGCCCATCCTTGATGGCCTGGACCTGCTTCATCGCGCGATCGGTCCATGCGTCGACCTGATCACCAGTTCCCGGTCGAACCTGGCTTCGTGCGCAGGTGGTACGTCGAGTTATTGGCCTCGTTCAGGCCGCACACGATCGTATTGTGTTCGTTGTCCGAGGCGTCCAGCGCGGAGGCCGTCTCGATTGCGGCGACGAGCTGCATGAGGCGCTCGTACATCGGGCTCTCAACCATGATTCGCTCTCCTCACTCTCAGATGGCCGACGGCGCGTTTTGGGCGGGTTCGGAGGACGAGGCACCGGGGTCGGTGCCCGTATTCGCCGGCGGGGCGGAATTGTCGACCTGAGTCGGAGGTGCGGTGTAGGTCGAATAGGCAGTCGACCCACCACCGCTCGTCGGAGTTGGATCCAGGCCCGCCAGGATAGCGGCGAGCTGGTCAGCATTCGCCGTCTCTGCAGCTTCGAAGGCCTCGGCTGCCTGTTCAACCTGATCATCGAACTTTGTGAAGCTCTTCTTCTGACTGCCGATCAGCTGAGCCTCCATCTTCATCAGCGAAATGATCGCCGTGCGCATGGCCTGGAACCCGCCCTCGTCGGACCAATACGAGGGGTCTTGCGCGTCAATGAGCCGCCCGAGAGCCTCCGATGAGTCCCCCAGGGACTGCCCTCCTCGCTTCATATCGTCACGCGTCTGAGCGTGCTTATCGGAATCGAAGCCGACGTCAACCACGCGCTACCTCCTGATCAACCGACCCACGATTACGTGGGCCACAGAACACTGTGCTACCTAGCCAAGCATATGACCAGTTGTTCAGGTTAACAAGCGATTCAGAGGTTCACGAGGCCGGGGCCGGGTCCTCGAAGAAGCCCACACACAGGCCCACACACAGGCCCCCTGACGGCAACGCCGACCTCACCCCCGCCTCTCGCGCAGGCTCCGCGCGAGGAGCCCATGCCTCGGCGCGAAGACCCAGGCGAGCACAAAGCAGGCGGTGAGTACCAGGACGATCGTGGCGCCCGTAGGCACGTCCAGCGCCCACGACAGGTACAGGCCCACCAGGCCCCCCGAAGCACCGAGCACAGGCGACAGGATCATCATGGTGCCCAGGCGGTCGCACAGGAGCCGCGCGGTGGCCGCGGGGGTCACCAACAAAGCAAGCACCAGCACGTTGCCGATCGTCTGCACTGAGATCACGACAGCGAGGGCCACGGCGACGTACAGGGAAAGATCAGCCAGTAGCACGTGCACGCCCGCCGCCCGCGCACTCTCGCGGTCCAGAGTCACCGCGACGATGGGCCGGTGCGCCAGGAACAGCATGAGGAGCACAAACAAGGCGCCAGCCAGCACCACGGGCACATCCGACGCCGGAATACCGGTGATCGACCCGAACAGGAAGTCCTGCAGGCTCCCCGCGTACCCGGGCGCCCGCGCGATAATCGCGACGCCGAGCGCAAACGCGCCCACGAAGAGCACGCCGATGACGGAGTCCTCCTTGAGCCGCCGATTCTGCGCCAACAAGGCCACGAGCACGGCGGTCACGACGCCCGCGAGCGCCCCGCCAAACACCAGGGACCCGCCGCACACGAAGGCGATCGCCAGGCCGGGGAACACGGAGTGCGCGACGGCGTCGCCGATGAACGCCATGCCGCGCAGGACGACGTGCACGCCGACGCTGCCGCACACGAGCGCGGCGACGACCGCGATCAGCAGCGCGCGCGGCAGGAACGCCAGCGCGGGGTTCGTCAGGTCGCGGAAGAAGTCGTAGGGGCTCAGGAAGTCCGCCGCCGGGACGAGGGCACGTCCGGCCGCGTGGATCACGGTGCTCATGCGCGCACTCCTAGGGCGTCGAGGATCGGGTTGTCGGGTCGCACGTCGAAGGCTCGGATCCACGGGTCGGCGTCGGCGAGCTCGTCGGGCCGCCCGGAGGCGACGATCGTGCGCCGCAGCAGGTACAGGCGGTCGCAGCCGGCGCGCGCGCCGATGAGGTCGTGCGTGGTCATGAGGAGGGCCCGCCCCCCGTCCGCGAGCGCGCGGAACAGGTCCATGAGCATCTCCTGCGTGGGCATGTCGAGGCCGGTGAAGGGCTCGTCGAGGAGCAGCACGGCGGGCCGGATCGCGAGGGCCCGGGCGACGAGGACGCGCTGGCGCTGCCCGCCGGACAGCTCGCCGATGGGGCGCTTGGCGAGGTCGCGCATGCCCACGAGGGACAGGGCCTCCTCGACGGCGCGGAAGTGCGGGGTCCGAGCACGCCCGAGCAGGCCGCGCCGCACGGTGACGGCCTGCAGGACGGCGTCGCGCACGCTGATCGGGAAGTCCCACGCGAACTCGTGGCGCTGCGGCACGTAGCCGATCGCGCCGTCGGTCTCGACGCTGCCGCTGGAGGGGATGAGGCCCAGAATCGAGCGGATCAGCGTGGTCTTCCCGGCGCCGTTGGGTCCGATGAGGCCGACGAGCTCCCCAGCCTCGACCTCCAGGTCGACGCCCTCGAGGACGCTGCGCCCACCCAGGGACGCGCCCAGTCCGGTGACGCGCAGCTGGCTCACTGCTCCCCTCCCCGATCGTCGAGGCCGGGGCCGCCCTCTCCGCTGTCCTCACCGCGGGCGGTGGGTAGGGGCGCGAGGATGGAGTCGGCCTCGGCGATGGCGGCGGCCTGTTCGGCGCGGCTGCGGCGCGAGCGGGCCACGACGAGGGCGCCGATCACGAGGAGCGACGCGCGCGACGGCGAGTGATCGCGAGGAAGGCCCAGCGGCAGCCGCCCGAAGTCGGCC
>CAKMQM010000295.1:0-3884 GCA_927911615.1 uncultured Xylanimonas sp. | reverse complement strand
GAGGACGAGCTGAGGGCATCTGCTGAGCGCCTCCTCGCCTGGCGAGGCGCGCAGGTCCCTAAGGGTGCTCCCGCGACGGACGCGGGAGTTCGTGGTGACGAGATCAGGGCTGCCAGACAGCTCACCCGGGAAGACCTCAAGAAGATGTCTCCCGCAGAGATCATCAAGGCCCGTCAGGACGGGCAACTGAACAACATCATGGGCATCGCATAAGCGAGCCAAGAAAGGACACACAATGACTCTCACGCATTTCATTCCGGAACTGTGGTCGGCAAGCATCCTCGAGAACTTCCGCCGTGACACGGTGCTCGTCGGGATGGCGAACCGCGAATACGAGAAGGCCTTCACCGCGGGCTCGAAGATTCACATCCCCGGCATCGTCGACGTGAAGGTGAAGGACTACAAGACCGGCGCGGTGACTGCGTCCGGCGGCACTAAGGTGCCGCGCACGACCGTCCCCGATGCCGTGGAGTCCACGGGCATCGAGATCACCATTGACCAGGAGAAGAGCTTCGACTTCCTGGTCGACGACATCGACGCCGCGCAGGCGAACCAGTCGCTCGATGCCTACACCAAGTCGGCGGCGGCAGCGCTCGTTGAAGATGCGGAGACCTTCCTGACCGCGATGCTGACCTCCAAGGGCACGGCGGTCACGGGCATCGCGAACCCGACGAACTGGGAGACCGCATACGGCGCAATCCTGAAGCTGCGCGGCAAGCTCTCGGCCGAGAAGGTCCCCGCCATGGACCGCGTGCTCCTCATCAACGCGGCCTTCGAGGAGTTCCTCCTCTCTGACGGTTCGAAGCTCACCAGCTTCGACAAGTCGAACATGACGGACGGCCTCCGCGAAGCGACGATCGGTCGTCTCCTGGGCTTCGACGTGGTCACGAGCCCCTGGCTCGATAACACGAAGCCGATGGGCGTTGCCTTCCACAAGCCCTCGGTGGCCTATGTGTCCCAGGTCGAGAAGACCGAGTCGATGCGTGCCGAGCAGACCTTCGCGGACCGTGTTCGCGGCCTGCACGTCTACGGCGGCGCAGTCCTGCGCCCGAAGGCGATCCAGGTCTTCAAGGCGGCATGATGCAGGTCAAGGGAGAAAACGGAATCACGTTCGAGCTCGCGGACGAGGTCGCCACGGCAATGATCACGGCAGGCATCCTCGAGGAGATCACCTCCGATGAGGACGCGCTGCCCACTGAGGCCTCGCCTTCGAGTGAAGACATGCCGGCCGACGAAGGCGACACTGCTGAGGAGACTTCGAAGAAGTCCAAGAAGTAGGGGGGACGATGCCTGTTCCGCTGGTAACTGTCGAGGACATCGAGGCCGCTCTCGGCCGACCCCTCGCAGACTCGGAGTCGGCGCGGGCAACGTTCATCGCTGACAAGCTCGGCGAGGCCTTCAAGGCGCGCGCACGCCAGACGTTCACCGTCGAGACGTACACGCACCGGCTGAAGGTCGACGCGGGCGGGCGCGTCGTCCCCACGCGGGCGCCGCTCGTCTCCGTCGAGGCTGTCACGGCAGACGACGGGCAGCCGATCCCGTACCACGTCAGGCACGGCTTCATCCAAGTCGCATTGCCCGCGAACGAGTTCGTTGTCGTCACCTACGCGGCAGGCTTCACCGAGGTCCCCGCAGCGGTACGACTACAGCTCGCAGACAGCGTGCGACGTATCCTCCTCATCCCCGACGCCGCCGCACAAGGGGCAACCCAAATGACCGAGACGACGGGGCCGTTCACGCAGACCCGCCAGTACGCCACATGGGCAGTAGGCGGCCAAGCCATCCTCTCACCGGATGACCAGGCGCTCGCGGATGCGTACCGTCCGCGACGCGCTGGGCATGTCTGGGTGATGGGAGGGGCCTGACGTGATGGAGGAATGGAAAACCCCGATTCAGGTAGAAGGGACCGTCCATCGTGACGGGGACGGCTACCTCGTCGAGGAATCCAAACCGCGCCTCATCGGGGGCTGCCTGATCGCGCCGGGCGGTTCACGGTGCCGGGGCTGCTCGACCAGGCAGCCTCTGAGCGGGCCGACGAGACCGCGACACTCTACCTCCCGAGGGGAATAACGCTGAACGTCGGGGATGCCATCCGTGTTCCGGCTGAGCACCCTCTCGGCGGAACGTGGAGGGTCGAGGAGCCATCCTCGCCGTGGCGCGCGGCACGTCTGTCGTGATCTCACGGAGGTGAGGATGGCAGTCAAGTTCGTGCGAAATGACGTCTCAATTGAGGCTCTCCTGCAATCCGAGGCCATCGGCCGCGCGATGGTCAGCGAAGCCGAAGCGGTGCGCGCTGCGGCCGAGGCAGCGGCCCCGAAACGGGACCGCGTACTCTCGGACGCTTACAAGGTCGAGGCCGTGACGGCAACGGTGAAGACACGCCGAAACGGATCATCCCGAAGGGCAGCCGGCCGAGTCACCAATGATGCCCCACACGCCGTGCCTGTCGAGTTCGGGCACTTCACCAGAGACGGCCGCCGTGTCCCCGGACGCCACACGCTCGGCAAGCTCGCGGGCTCCAAGCGCGCACGACGAGGAGGCCGGTCATGAAGTACACGGACCCCGTCCAGGTACTACGAGACGCGATCGCCTCAGCAACGGGGCGCAGACAGTACGGGTGGTCCAGGAGGGCAGCCTCCGGACACGTGGCCTATGCCGCTTGTGCATGTCTACGCGACCCAATCCCAGGACCTTGACTTCGAGCGCATCACCTCCGTCGTTGTCGACGTGTACGCCAAGACCCCCACAGGGCCAGGCGTCGGCGGCGCGGAGGCGCTCGCGGATGAGGTTGTGGATGCTCTGTCAGTTCGTCCTGTGGTGGGGGCCTCTGGGTGGGTGGATGAGGCTTCTGTGCCGTCTCGCCTGGGGGTGCGCGCCGCTTATGGCGTCGTTGAGGTGGTGGGCCTCAGCGTGGAAGTCATTCAACGTCCCACCGACTAACCAATCTGATCTGGAAGGGAACCGATATGGCCGATACGACGACCATTGAAGCGCTGAAGAAGAAGCACAACAAGGCGAAGAACGTCAGGAAGGCGCTCAACGTTCTGGCGTTCGTTGCGCCGATCACGACCGCTGTCCCGGACGCGCTGACAGGCGCAAGCGGCGCGATGAAGCAACTCTCTGCGGACTGGACTCCGCTGGGAATCTTCACGACCGATGGCGGGGAGATCACGCCTGACGTGTCCGTGGACGACGTCGACGGACTGGGCTACGCAGAGCCTGTGCGCTCTGACCTGACCAAGGCAACCAAGACGATCAAGCTCAACATTTTCGAGCTGTTCCGCAAGGAGATGCTGAGCCTGACGCACGGCATTGACCTCTCGCAGGTCAAGGCGAACGCGACCACGGGAGAAGTGGTGTTCGATGATCCGCTTCTTCCCTCCATCCCGGAGAAGCGTCTGCTGCTCGTCGCCGCCGACGGCCCTGCCGACGACGAGTGGCTGATGGGTTGGTGCTTCACGCGCGCCAAGCTCATCTCGATGCCGGCGATCTCGCTCAAGGCGACGGACCCGATTACTGGCGACCTCGAATTCAAGGCATTCGCCGACGAGACCGCAGGAACGGCCTGCCGCAATTACTACGGCGGCTCGGCGATGCTCAAGCACCGTGACATCACGGGCTTCAGCGTCTGACACATGCTGCGGGCGGGGGCCGGGGATGTTCTCCCTCCGGCCTCTGCCCGCTACCACCCCCAGGAGAACACCACAGGATAGGACAAGCATGGAACAGCTGACCTTCACGAAGACGATCAAGACGGACGACGGAAACGACCTCGTACTCACACGAGTCACCGACGACGCAGCCGACGCGAACACCCTGCGCACACAGGGATGGACAGAAGCCAAGCCCGCAGAGACCGAAGAAGCCACGCCGACGCTGCCCGC
>CAKMQM010000294.1:0-5101 GCA_927911615.1 uncultured Xylanimonas sp. | reverse complement strand
GGCGGACTTGACGAGGCCCTCGCCGTAGCCGGTCGCACACGAGCGGCCGATCTCGCACCCCTGCGGCAGAGCCGAGCGGACCGCGCGCACGATGTCGACGGCCGCGGCCACGGGGTCGCCCTCGTTGGAGGCGTAGTGGGTGAAGACGATGCGGTCCTGGGAGTCGATGACGACGGCCTTGATCGTCGTGGAGCCCGCGTCGATGCCGAGCCAGCAGCGTCCCTCGGCCTCGTCGAGGCTGGCCTTGGGGATGACGTCGAGGCTGTGTCGGGCCATGAACTCTTCGCGGTCCTCGGGGGTCGCGAAGAGGGGGGCCATGCGCGGGGACTCGACCTGCACGGGCGCGGCGGCGAGGCGCTCCATGAGGGTCGTGAGCTTGTCGCCGCGGGCGTCGACTGGGGTGGCGCCCGATTCCTCGGCCTGGCGGGCTTTCTTGGCGGCCTCCTTCTCGGCGAGGAGGGCCGCGCCGATCGCGACGTACAGCTGGGCGTCGTCGGGGGGTGACGAAGGAGTCGGCCTTGGGCAGGAGGGCCTTGTAGGCCTCGCGCAGGGCGGGCAGGAAGTGCAGGGGGCCGCCGAGGAACATGACGGTTCCACGGATCGGGCGCCCGCACGCCAGGCCGGCGATGGTCTGGGTGGCGACGGCGTTGAAGATGGAGGCGGCCAGGTCCTCGTGGGCGGCGCCCTGGTTGATGAGGGGCTGGATGTCGGACTTGGCGAAGACGCCACAGCGCGACGCGATCGGGTAGAGCTGCGTGTGGCGGGTCGCCATCTCTCCCAGGCCCGCGGCGTCCGTGTGCAGGAGGGTCGCCATCTGGTCGATGAACGCGCCGGTGCCGCCCGCGCACGTGCCGTTCATGCGCTGCTCGGGAGTGGGGTGCAGGTAGGTGAGCTTGGCGTCCTCGCCGCCCAGCTCGATGACGACGTCGACCTCGGGGTGGAGGCGCTGGGTGGCCTCGGTGCCCGCGATGACCTCCTGGACGAAGGGGATCCCCATGGCGCGAGCGGTCGTCAGGCCGCCGGATCCGTGATGGCCGCGTGGACGCGGGCGCCGGGCAGGGCGCGCTCGACGTCGGCGAGGAGGGCCCCAGGGATGCGCGCACATCGGCGTTGTGGCGGCGGTAGTCGGAGAAAAGGCGGCGATTCCCGTCCAAAACGACGGCCTTCACCGTCGTCGAGCCGACGTCGATGCCGAGCTGATAGGGGCGCGTTGCCTCGTGGTGACCCTGTGTTGTCATGAGGTACCTCCTGGGTTCTCATCACAACTTAGGAAACCCTTCACGCAGAGTCAAAGCTGTCCACCGACTGCTGGTACACGGCGATTAAAACCGCAGAATAACCGCGAAAATAGGCTGTGTTCCCCATTTTGGGGGTGCGGACCCCGCTCATGCAAAAAGCAAGAATTACAACATATGAAGCGTGACAAAATTCGCGCCACCGTCAGACAGTGAAACAATCAGGAGGTCGGCGCGACGCGGATCGCGCGGACCTGGGTGGCCTTCACGCTCGCCCAGAGGCGATCGCCGACACCGAGGCCCAGATCGGACCAGGCGGCGGCGGTGACTCGGGCGGTCACCGATACGCCCTGTGCGAGCGCGACGTGCACGCTCACGAGGGAGCCGTCAACATCGATGCCCGCAACGACGCCGGGCAGGACGGAACGCGGCGAGGCGTGGGCCTCCTCGCGGGACAGGGCCACGGCCTCGGGCGGGAAGGTGAGGGCGACGCGCGCTGACTCCTCGCCAGGGGCAACGCTGTCGGAAGCCGCCCACAGCGCCCCATCGCCGACGCGCACGCCGACCATGCCGGGACGCGCCACAGGAGGCCCACTCACAATGTTGAGCCCGGCCAAGCGAGCCGCGAACACCGACGCAGGCGAGGCGAGCACGCGGGCGGGTTCGCCTTCTTCGACGATGCGCCCCTCCCCCATGACGATCATGTGGGAGGCCAGGGAGAGGACCTCGGCGATGTCATGTGAGACCAGCAGGGTCGTAATGCCGGAACCCGCCAGGCGCTCGCGTAGAACGGCGGAGACCTGGGCGGTGGCCTCGACGTCGAGGGCGGCCGTGGGCTCGTCGAGGATGAGGACCTCGGGGCGGAAGACGAGGGCGCGTGCGATCGCGACGCGGGCTGCCTGGCCGCCCGACAGGTCGGAGGCGCGCTTGCTCGCGAGGTCGGCGATCCCCACGGCGCGCAGCTGTTCGAGGGCGGCGGCCCGGGCCTCGGCGCGCCCCACCCCGCGCACGCGCAGGGGGAAGGCGACGTTGGCGAGCACGCTCATGTGGGTGAAGATGCGGGGCGCCTGGGAGACCATGGCGACACCGCGGCGGCGCGCGGGCACGAACGTGGCGGCATCATCGACGACTCGCTCGCCGATGCTGACGGTCCCGCTATCCAGGCGCAGGGTCCCGGCGATCACCTGGGCGAGCGTCGACTTTCCGGCGCCGTTGTGGCCGACGACGGCGGTGACGAGGCCGGGGCGGAGCTCCGCGTCCACGTCCCATCCGCGCGCCGCCACGGTTCCGGCGACGCGCACGGCCACGCTCTCCCCCGCTTCTCCCGCGAGCGCGGCGGGGGCCTCGGGGGAGCGAGCGGAAGGAGCAGCGGAAGCGTGCCCGGGCCTCGTTGATCGAAGGAGCGAGGCGAGGCGTCCCCACGGGGTTTCCGTGAGCGCGACGACGGCGGCCGCGACGCCGAGGAGGACGATGCCGAGCGCGAGGGCCAGGTCCGCGTCGGATTCGCGGGCCAGGTAGATCTGGAGCGGCATCGTGCGGGTGACGCCCTGCATGGATCCGGCGAAGGTGAGGGTCGCCCCGAACTCTCCGAGGCATCGGGCCAACGCGAGGGCGGTGCCACGCCCAAGGCCGGGCAGGACCGTGGGCGCGGTGATCTGCCAGAAGACGCGCGAGGGCGAGGCCCCCAGGGAGGAGGCCATCTCGTCGAGTCCCTGCTCGCGGGCGCGCAGCGCGGACTCGAGGGTGACGATGAGGAAGGGCAGGGAGACGAAGACCTGCGCGATGACGACGGCACTCGTCGTGAAGGCGATGTCGAGGCCGGCGCCGCTCAGGAGCGCCCCGAGGGTCGAGCGCCTGCCGAAGGCCGCGAGCAGAGCGATGCCGGCGACGACGGGAGGCAGCGAGAGCGGCAGGGCGACGAGGATGCGGGCGGCGCGCACGCCCCGCCACGAGCGGGACAGAAGGAGGGCGGCGGGGACGCCGAGGAGGAGGTCGACGCCGAGGGCCATCAGACACGTGCGCAGCGACAGGCCGAGGGCGTCGCGAGCCTCCGGGGTCGCGAGGGTCGCGCCGAGGGTGGCCCAGTTGACGCGCCCCAGCATGAAGGCCAGGGGCAGGACCAGGAAGCACAGGGCGAGCGCGCCGAGGCCCCCCGCCCAGACGGGCAGGGGACTGACGGCGGGCGTCCTGCGTGACTTCACGCGTCGATGTTACTTCGCGGCGGGCGTGAAGCCAGCGCTTTCGAGGACCTTCTGACCGTCGGCGGAGAGGACCAGGTCGATCCACTTCTGGCCCAGATCCTTCTTGGTCGAGGCGCTCACGAGGGCGATCGGGTACTTGTTGACGGCCTCGTCGGCACCCTGGATGGCGACGGTATCGACGGCGTCGCCCTCGGCCAGGGCGTCGGTCTTGTAGACGATGCCGGCGTCGGCCTGGCCGGAGGAGACCTTGCCGCGCACGTCGGTAACCGCCTGCTCCTCGGAGACTGGGTTCAGGGTCACGCCGAGCTTTTCAGTGAGGGTCTTGGTGAGTTTGCCGCAGGGGACCTCGGGTGCGCAGACGACCAGCTTGACGCCGTCGAGCGAGGAGTCGAGGCCGGTCACTCCCGCCGGGTTGCCGGGCGTCGTGATGAGGGTGAGGGTGTTGGTGACGAAGATGGTCTGCGCGTCGACCTGGGAGGCGTCGGCAGCCTTCTTCATGGTGGATTCGTTGGCAGTGGCCAAGACATCGACGTCGGCGCCCTCGCCGAGCTGGGTCACGAGGTCCTGGGAGCCGGCGAAGTTGAAGCGCACGTCCACTCCGGGGTTAGCTTCCTCGAAGATCTCTTCAAGCTCACCGAAGGTCTCGGTGAGGGAGGCGGCGGCGTAGACGTTGAGGACGGTGGTCTCGGCGGGCTGCGTCGCCTCGGCCGAGGCCGTGGACTCGGCGGGGGTGGAGCCACCCGCGCAGGCTGCGAGTGCCAGGGCGGCGGCGCCGATGGCGGGGAGGATGCGAAGGTAACGCATGCGAATCTCCTTTTGAGAGGGAAGAGAACGCATTAAATCTAACAACCCGAGATGCGGACGCGCAACGATTCGCTCACGCTCATCCAAATCGTTACTTTTGCGTTTAATTTCGGGGAAATATGCACACGCATTTAACTTTCCTAGACCCATCATAAAACGGGTTATTCTGCTGCGTGCACGTTGTCACAACCGCCTCTCGACATGCACAGACGCCCGCAGCCTTCTTTTCCCTCGGCCCACGCACACACAAAATCGCCTCGCGACCACGCTCAACTCCCAGGCCCACCCCCACAGCAGGAAGGGACTAGGATCACACTTATACACATTCGCCACCGGAGGACACCATGCCCAAGCCTGTCGACTACGACCTCAGCCAGATCAGCGCCCACGTCATCACCTATTCGGACCGCATCCAGCGCGGCACGAAGGAGGATCGGGCAACCCCCGCCTGTACGACAGCGCTGGCCGAGGCCGGCCTGGGTTCCGTGACGGTCGCGGCGATCCCCGAGAGCGCCGACATCCTCGAGACGGAGATTCGCGACGCGCTCGAGGCCGGCGCCCGCTTCATCCTGGTCCTGGGCGGCTCGGGTTTCGGCGTGGGCAACTACGCGCCCGAGGTCGTCCGCTCGATCGTCGAGGTCGAGATCCCCGGCATCGCCGAGCAGATCCGCGCCCACGGCCTCGCCAATACCCCCCTGTCGGGCCTGTCCCGAGAGGTCGTCGGCGTGACCGCGCGCGACTCCTCGGGCGCGCTCATCATCTCCTCTCCCGGCTCGCGAGGCGGCGCGCTCGACACCCTCGAGGTGGTCACGCCCCTGCTGGCCGCGATCTTCCACCAGCTCGACGAGCAGCGCTGACTCA
>CAKMQM010000293.1:0-3810 GCA_927911615.1 uncultured Xylanimonas sp. | reverse complement strand
TTGGTGGGGAGTCTGCGCGAGTTCAAGAAACCCGCGATCCTGACCCCGCTGTTCATCACGGGGAGGTCATCCTCGAGTGCCTGATCCCGCTGACAATGGGTCACGCTGGTTGGACGCGCTTCGACGGGGTCTCCCTGAGTCCCGTCATGCGCCTGGGCTCATCCTCACGGGACTGGCCTTCGCGTCGCTCGCCTGCGGTATTCTCTCCGCGCGTTTTGCGGCGACCGCGTCGGTCGGCCTGGCGAAGAACCTGCGTCAGGACCTCTTCTTCAAGGTGCAGGACTTCTCGTTCGCGGACATTGACCGCTTCTCCACGTCTTCGCTGGTCACCCGCATGACGACGGACGTCACGAACGTTCAGAACGCCTTCGGCATGCTCATTCGTATCGCGGTGCGCGTGCCCCTCATGATCGTCTTCTCCATCGTGATGGCGTGGCGCATCAACGTCCAGATGGCCCTCATCTTCCTCGGGATGGTGCCGGTTCTCGCCATCATCCTCGCGGCCATCGTGCTCATCGCATTCCCGATCTTCCGCCGCATCTTCAAGAAGTACGACGCCCTGAACAACTCCGTGCAGGAGAACGTCGCAGCGATCCGCGTGGTGAAGTCTTTCGTCACCGAGGAGCACGAGACCACGAAGTTCCGCGCCGCCTCGCAGGACGTGCGCAAGGACTTCACGAACGCCGAGAAGCTCATTGCGCTCAACAGCCCCGTCATGATGTTCTTCGTCTTCGCCGCGATCATGGCCGTCGACTACGTCGGTGCCTCGATCATCGTCAACTCTGGCGGTACCGAGCTGACGAAGGGCGGCCTGACCGCCCTCATCACCTACGGCATCCAAATTCTGATGCAGATGCTCATGCTGGCCTTCATCTTCGTCATGACGACGATGGCCGCCGAGTCTGCGAACCGCATCGCCGAGGTCCTCAACCACGACCCGTCGCTCACCTCCCCGGTCAATGGCGCCACCGAGGTCGCGGACGGCTCCGTCGTCTTTGACAGTGTGTCATTCAAGTACTCCGAGAGCGCCGAAGAGAACGCGCTGTCTGACATCGACCTGCGCATCGAGTCCGGCTCAACGCTCGGCATCGTGGGCGGCACCGGTTCGTCCAAGACCTCACTCATTCAGCTGATCTGCCGCCTCTACGACGTCTCTGAGGGGTCTGTGAAGGTCGGCGGGCGCGACGTGCGCGACTATGACCTGAGCGCGCTGCGCGACGCGGTCTCCGTCGTCCTGCAGAAGAACGTTCTCTTCTCCGGCACGATCAAGGACAACATGCGCTGGGGCAACCCGGACGCGACCGACGAGCAGATTGAGTATGCGTGCAAGCTCGCGCAGGCCGACGAGTTCATCCAGCAGCTGCCCGGTGGCTACGACTACGTTATTTCCCGTGGCGGCTCCAACGTGTCGGGCGGCCAGAAGCAGCGCCTGTGCATCGCCCGAGCGCTGCTGAAGAACCCGAAGATTCTCATCCTGGACGACTCCACCTCAGCCGTGGACACGAAGACCGATTCGCTGATCCGGAGCGCCTTCGAGACCGAGATCCCCGGTACGACGACGATCATCATCGCCCAGCGCCTCTCTTCGGTCAGCCACGCCGACCAGATCATCGTCCTTGACGACGGTCGCATCAAGGAACGTGGCACCCACGAGGAGCTGATGGCAGCGGGCGGAGAATACCGCGAGATCTACGACTCCCAGAATGCCGCGAGCGAAAGCGAGGTGGCCTGACATGGCACGTTCGGGTAAGTCCCGCGTGGAGGATTCGGAGAAGCTCGAGGGTATCGAACGCCCCTTCGGCCGCCTCATGGCCTACGTGTTCCACCACTACCCGGTGCGCATCAGCCTGACGGTCGTGTGCATCATTACGGCAGCCGTGGCCTCGGCCGTCGGCTCGATCTTCATGCAGCAGATCGTCGACAACGTCGTGACCCCGGGCCTGGAGAGCGGCTTCGACACGGTGCGCGCCACCCTGGTGCGCCTCGTCGTCACGATGGGCATCATCTTCAGCGCCGGCGTCATCGGTAGCTTCATCTACACCCGCGCCATGGCGATCGTGACCCAGGGAACGCTCAAGCACATGCGAGACGACATGTTCGACTCCATGGAGCGCCTGCCCCTGCGATTCTTTGATACGCACCCGCACGGCGCGATCATGTCGACCTTCACCAACGACACGGACGCGATTCGCCAGCTGATCGGACAGTCCATCCCGACGCTCATCCAGTCGGGCCTGACGATCATCGTCCTGATCGGCACGATGCTGTACTACTCCGTGTGGCTCTTCCTTGTTGTCCTCATCGTGGGTGCTCTCATGGCCTTCCTGACCGGAAAGCTCGGTGGGCTGTCGGGCCGCTTCATGAAGACTCAGCAGGCTGCTCTCGCCGACGAAGAAGGCTTCATCGAAGAGATGATGGACGGGCAGAAGGTCGTCCAGGTCTTCAACCACGAGCAGGACGCCAAGGATGAGTTCGTCGAGTACAACCAGAAGCTCTTCGACTCCTCGGAGAAGGCGAATATCTACGGCAATGTGCTGATGCCTGCCTTGGGCAACATTGGCAACATCATGTACGTGGTCATTGCGATCGTCGGCGGCGTCATGATCCTGGAGCAGACGCCGAACATTCACCTGTTTGGTGTCGACGTCATCACGGTCGGCGTGGTCGTGTCCTTCCTGGGTATGGTCCGTAACTTCTCGCAGACGATCGGCCAGATGTCCATGCAGGTCCCGATGATCGCATTGGGTATGGCGGGCGCGGGCCGCGTGTTTGCCCTCATCGACCAGGAGCCCGAGGAGGACGAGGGCTACGTGACTCTCGTGCGTGCGCGCGAGCTGCCCGATGGCACTCTCGAGCCGACCGAGGAACGTACGGGAATCTGGGCGTGGCGCCACCCCCACAAGGCCGACGGCACCGTCACCTACACGCGCCTGCGCGGCGAGCTGGTCATGGAGGACGTCGACTTCTCCTATGACGGCGAGAAGCAGATCCTGCACGATATCTCCCTGTGGGCGAAGCCCGGCCAGAAGATCGCCTTCGTGGGTGCCACGGGTGCCGGCAAGACGACGATCACGAACCTGATCAACCGCTTCTACGACATCGCCGACGGCAAGATCCGCTACGACGGCATCAACATCAACAAGATCCACAAGCCGGACCTGCGCCGCTCCCTCGGCGTCGTCCTGCAGGACGTCAAGCTCTTCACGGGCACGGTCATGGAGAACATCCGCTACGGCCGTCTGGACGCCACGGACGAGGAGTGCATCGCCGCCGCGAAGCTGGCCAACGCGGACTCCTTCATCCGGCGACTGCCCGAGGGCTACGACACGATGCTGACCGGCAACGGCTCGAACCTCTCGCAGGGCCAGGCTCAGCTCCTGTCGATCGCGCGCGCCGCCGTGGCCGACCCTCCGGCGATGATCCTCGACGAGGCCACCTCCTCGATCGACACGCGTACCGAGGCTCTCGTGCAGCAGGGCATGGACAACCTCATGGAGGGGCGTACGGTTTTCGTGATCGCCCACCGCCTGTCGACGGTGCGCAACTCGGACGCGATCATGGTCCTGGACCACGGCCGTATCATCGAGCGCGGTAGTCACGATGACCTGATCGCCCAGAAGGGTGTGTACTACCAGCTCTACACGGGTGCCTTCGAGCTCGAGTAAGCGCTCAACGATCACGTTTGCCCCGGCCTCGATTCGACGAGGTCGGGGCTTCGTTATGTGCGCCTGGCGGCGGAGCGGGGGAGTGGTCGGGGCAGGGTGTGCCGACCACCGCGTCCAAGCGTACGGGGGAGGCGGGTGATACGAA
>CAKMQM010000292.1:0-5191 GCA_927911615.1 uncultured Xylanimonas sp. | reverse complement strand
GATGGCAGCCGGCATCTCGGGTGCGTTCTACCGCGAGATCCACTCCGACCACGGTCATGATGGCTTCCTCATCGAGCACGACCAGCTGACCGCTCTCCTCGACGAGTTCCTCAACGAGCGCATCCCCTCGCGCGCATCCTCCTTCGCCTGATCAGCGCCTATTCTCCGCGAGGCCGCCCCGGTTCCTCCTCCTCATCAACGAGGCCGGGGTGGCCTCGCGCGTTATGCTGACCCCATGAGCGTTACCAGCAATTCCGAGCCCGGTGATGAGCTGATCCCGGACACGCGCGGTCTGCCCGAGCTGTCCGGGGTGGACACCCCGGCCTCGTCCCCCGAGGGGATCCCCGAGCGCGACGTCATGGCCCCGTGGGGCGAGGACGGCCCTCCCGGGCTTCAGTGGCGCACCGACATCCTCGGCGACGGGTACGAGTCGCGCACGATCGAGCTGCTCGACGACGCGGAGGGGCCCTGCGTGGCGACCCTGGTGCGCGCGACCCCGCCTAAGAGCGCCCGCATGACGGTCCTGTACCTGCACGGGCGCAACGACTACTTCTTCCAGACCGAGATGGCGCAGCAGCTGATCGACGCCGGCGCGGCGTTCTATGCGCTGGACATGCGTAAGTACGGGCGTTCCCTGCGTCCCCACCAGACGATCGGCTACGCCGACGACCTGTCCGTGTACGACGAGGAGATCGGCGAGGCCATCGAGATCATCCGCTCCGAGCGCGACGACGAGCCGATCGTCCTCATGGGCCACTCGACGGGCGGACTGATTGCAACCCTGTGGGCGCACCGCCACCCGGGCGTCCTGGACGGCCTGATCCTGAACTCGGGCTGGCTGGAGATGCAGTCGATGGCCGCCTGGCGCGGGGCGATGGCTCCCGTCATCGGGCGCATCGCGTCGCGTAATCCCATGTGGGAGGTACCCTCGGGCGGGACCGGCCACTACGGCCGATCGCTCGCGGGGCGCGCCTCCTCGGAGCTGCCGATCCCCGAGAACCTGTCGGCGGAGGACCCGTCGGTCGCCGGCTGGCCGATCATCGAGGAATGGAAGCGCCCCGAGTCCTACCCGGTGCCCGCCTCGTGGCTCGAGGCGATCATGGCCGGGCACGACACCATCGAGAAGCGCGTACACCTGGACTGCCCGATCCTGTCGATGGTGTCCACGTCGGCCTATTTCGAGGAGGAGTGGTGCGAGCGCGTCTTCACCTCCGACACCGTCCTGGATCCGACGGTTATCGCCGAGCGGAGCCTGGGCCTCTCGGACCTGGTGACGATCGCCCGTTTCCCCGGCAAGCACGACCTAGTCCTGTCGGACGCTCCCGTGCGCGAGGCCGTGTACGCGACGATGCGCGGCTGGCTGGACGCTTTCGTGCACTGAGCCTCAGGTAGCGAGGAGGCCCGGGATCGCGTGATCCCGGGCCTCTCTGCGTAAGCGTGCGTCACGTTGTATGGACGCCCGCTGCAGCCGCTGTGTCAGTGCTTGGCGGAGTGCTGTCCGCGCGGAGCCTGCGCGTACTCGCGCACGATCTCGCGGTTGATCTCGTCGAGGGCTTCGGCCAGGGTCGGGCCCAGGCGGTCGCCGATGCGCACCTGACCCCAGGCGTCGATATGGCCGAGGCCGCGCGCGGTGAGCAGGGTGTCCAGCGAGGGGTAGGTCAGGCCCGCGCCCGAGATGGCGCCGCTCGCGGCGAGCACCAGGTCGGCGGGCAGGCCCAGCTCACTGCGGGCAATGAGGGGCGTGTCCTGGCCGAGAATCTCCGCAAGGGTGCGCAGTCCGGCCTCGTCGCGGCCGAGGACCGGCAGGCCCTCCGCGCGTGCCTGTGCAACCTCGGGGGATTCTTCGGAGCGATCCACGAACGAGGCCGTGGCCGCGTCGGTGGCACCGCCGTCGTTGAGCTCTTCGGACTCCTCGCGAGCGCGACGCGCGGCGCGGCGACTCATGTGTGCGGGGCGCTCCCAGCGAGGCTTGTCTTCCTCGGGGGCAGGCTGTTCGTCGGCCTGGGGTCGTCGACCTGCTGCTCCGTGGCCGGCTGTTCCATGGCCGGCTCGTGGGCCTCCTCGGAGTGCGACTCGTCGGCGGAAGCATCGCCGTCATCGTGAACGTCGACGTCGGACTCATCGGCCACGTCGTCGGCGTGTTCATCTGCTGCTTCGGGCTCCTCCTGTGCCTCAGCAGCGTCCTGAGCGACGTTGTCTTCGCGATCGAGGAGTTCATCGGCCAGCTCGGCCTCGGCGTCCTCGGAGTCCTCGACCAGCTCTGCCTCGGATTCCTCAGGCTGTTCCGCAACCTCGGGTTCATCGGCATCAACTGCCGGCTCGGCGCTCTCGTCGGACTCCGCGACGCCCTCGGTGTCCTCAACGCCGGCGTCCACATCCGCGCGTCCTCAGACTCGGATTCGGTCTGCTCCTCGTCCGGCTCCACCTCGTCGTGCGAGGCTTCCACGGCCTCGTCGGACGGCTGCTCGTCGGAGGACTCTTCAGTGGAGGACTCTTCGGCTGCGGGCTTCCAGGGGGCCGGGGGCTCCTCGTCCATCGGGTAGGTGAAGACCTCGCGCAGGTGCGGGGCAACCTTCGGCGTGGGGCGCGTCGTGGGGGTCTCGGAGTCCTCCTCGTTCGAGGCCTCGGCACCCTCCGCGGGAGGCGCGGGGATCGCGGACTCTGCGGGCACGCTTTCCTCGAAGGGAGCCGGCTGCTCGGTCGCGGCGGCCAGCTCGGGCGCTGCCGCGGCGGAGGCGAGGAGCTGCGGGGCGTGGCCGTAGAGGCGCGGGCCGACCGCGTTCACGTCCAGGAAGAGGCGGCCGTTGGACATCTGGCGCAGGTTCATGAGGTGCACCTCGACGCCGGAGGTCGCCAGCACGGACAGGGCGGGGCGCACGGAGGGGTCAATGTCGCCCGCGACCATGATCAGGCGGGGGCCCGGGCCGACGGCCGGGGGCATCGAGTCACGGAACTGCGCCCAACCGGCGCGGAAGCCCTCGGGGCCGGACGGGTACTCGGCGGCGAGATCCGACCAGGAGATCGAGGCGACCTCGGCCAGTCGAGACAGGGAAGTAATGAGGGTCTCGGAGTCGAGTTCTTTGAGGATTTCGACGGAGACGATCTGGCCGGTCACGTCGAGGGCCGTCAGGCGGGGCGTCTCCTCGTTATCCTGGCCCGTCATGTCGCGCCAGGTCACGGGGAAAAGCGGACGCGAGACGATCTGCAGGACCTGCTGGCAGATAGCGTCAACGAGGTCGGGTCCCAGGTCTTGGGCGACCGGGTATCCGAATTGAGCGGGTACGAGGTGACCATCCTCGAACTCAAACAGGGCCATCGCTCTTTCCTTCACGTGTATGGGGCGCTCGTGGCCATTGTTTCATACGTTCCAAAAGAAGCTAGGACGACACAGGCACATTGCGATAGATACCACGTAATTATCAGGCAACGTTACGGGCGTCGACGAGCCATCTCAGCCGCAGATTCCACCGTACCCACAGTCTTTCAAGCCGGTAGAATAGTTCGCTAGTACGACACGATGCCGGTACGACGAACAGGACGACCTGAATACCATCCAGTCCGAGGACGAAGCCGTCACGGCGATGCGCGCGACGACCATCACCAACCTCGCCTCTCTCGAGCGCGACCTCACCAACCTCAACGGTACCCTCATGGCCATCGAGGACACCCGCACCTCGCAGGACTTCGCCAACATCATCGCCGGCAGAAACCAGACGACGGACGAAGAGTGGGCAACGCTCAAGGAGGCGCGGGCAAACAAGGCCTCCAACCACTAACTCATACTGAGCGGCGCTCCCAGCCCCCGCGGGCTGGGGCCGCCGTCGCACGCACACACCACCAGTCCCGACAGCGGCCCGAGCAAAGGGAAACGCTAGCCACTGACACATTCTGAACAACTATCCGCAGTTGTCCGATGACTTGGGACCAATGTCGTGTACGATGACAGATGTCGCTCGGAATCCGGATGGCGCAGCATCTTCCACCCGGTTAGACTACTGCGCGACTGAGCATATGAGACAGAACAGGGTGACACTCAATGGGCAGGGATAAGCTGCGTATCGTTGAATATTCGGCGCCGGAGCTGCAGGTTCCAGCGTCCGATGAGACGCGCCGCGAACTGTCACCCTACTGCCTGAACGCAGACTCCTCCCCCCCGCATTTACCCGCATTCCGAACACGCGGTCAGCCCACATCTGCCGCCCGTGGAGCGCATGCCCGTCCCCGTGACACCCTTCCCCAAGCTCTTCCGCGACGACCCGGAACCCGCGTAATCTACAGGCCGCAGGCACCAACTGCCTCGGCCCACTCCTTTGCCCAAAGCGCCGCACCTCGCCACGCTCGCCCCAACCGGCCACGGCCTCGCGCGACCATCCGCACACCGGATACCCGCCGCCCAACGCGCCCCCGCGTGACACACTGGCACCATGAGCGAGAGCTTCCTGACGGACCTGCGCGCACTCATCGACGTCGACGCCTCGAGCGGCACGCGAGCGCGCTACTCCTCCGACGCCGGCCTCACGCGCATCCCGCCCCTGGCCGTCGCCTTCCCGCGCACGCCCGAGCAGGCGATCGCGGCCTTCGACCTCACCCGCGCCCACGGCGTCCCCCTCACCGCCCGAGGCGGCGGCACCTCATGCGCGTCCAACGCGATCGGCCCCGGCCTCGTCCTCGACTTCTCGCGGCACATGAACCGCGTCATCTCCATCGACCCCGAGGCCCGCACGGCCACCGTCGAGCCCGGCTGCGTCGGCTCCACCCTCCAGGCCGCAGCCGCGAAGCACGGCCTGCGCTTCGGTCCCGACCCGTCCTCCCAGAACCGCGCGACGATCGCCGGCATGGTCGCCAACAACGCGTGCGGCCCGCACGCAACCGCCTGGGGGCGCACCTCCGACAACATCGTCTCCCTCGACTGCGTGGACGGGCAGGGGCGGCGATTCACGGCCACGACCGGCCACGACGCCACCCTCAGCGACGTGCCGGGGTTGGCTTCCCTCATCGACTCCAACCTGGCGCCCATCCGCACCGAGCTCGGCCGCTCAAGCGCCAAGTCTCCGGCTACTCCCTCGAGCACCTCACCCCCGAGGGCGGGCGCACCTCGCCGCCATGCTCACGGGCACCGAAGGCACCCTCGTCCTCATCCTGTCCATCACCGTGCCGCCTCGTCCCCCTGCCCGACGCCGCCCGTGCCTCG
>CAKMQM010000291.1:0-18512 GCA_927911615.1 uncultured Xylanimonas sp. | reverse complement strand
CGTACCAGGAGGAATCTCTCGAGCGCACCCACGCGTGGGCAGCCCGATGCCTCGCCGAGCATAAACGCCTCACAGAGGAACGCTCTCACAAGCCGTATCAGCAGCTGTGGGGAGTCATTCAGGGGGCACAGTGGGAGGACCTGCGTCGCCAGGCCGCGCGCACGATGGCGGACATGGAGGTTGATGGCCAGCGCTTCGACGGGTTCGGCGTTGGTGGTGCCCTCGAGAAGGAAAACCTCGGAACGATCGTCTCGTGGGTGTGTGAGGAACTGGGCGAGGACCGTCCCCGCCACCTCCTGGGTATCTCCGAGCCTGAGGACCTGTTCGCAGGCGTCGCAGCCGGTGCCGACACCTTCGACTGCGTCAATCCGTCGCGCGTCGCGCGTAACGCCGCGATCTACACGCCGGATGGGCGTTTCAACATCACGAATGCGCGCTTCAAGAGGGATTTCTCGCCGCTCGTTGAGGGCTGCGGGTGCTACACCTGCACGCACTACACCCGGGCATACATTCATCATCTGTTCAAGGCGAAAGAGATTTTGTCGGCGACGCTCGCGACCATTCACAACGAGTGGTTTACACTGCGTCTCGTCGATGGAATTCGCGCATCGATCACCGACGGGTGCTTTGACGAGTTCCGTTCCGACATGCTCGGCCGCTACGAGGCCGGGCGCCGCCGCTGAAAGTGTGGAGCAGCCATGAGTTTCAATGACAACATCCGTTTGGATCCCTCGCGAGTCGGTACGTCCGGCGCGGGGCGCAAGATCGCAGGTGCAGGCGGTGGCTCGCTGCTCGGTGTTCTCTTGATCCTCGGGTTCTCCTATTTCACCGGCATCGATCTGACGAGCCTGCTGTCCTCGCCTTCCGACACGTCGTCGACCTCGTCGTCGACAGTCGACACGTCCACCTGTCAGACGGGACAGGACGCCAACACTCGCGTCGAGTGCCGCATGGTCGCCACCGCTCAGTCCCTCGACGCGGTGTGGAAGACGCAGCTGTCCGCCCAGGACACGGGCATCACCTACCAGCTGCCCGACTTCCAGATCTTCACGAACTCCGTCTCCACCGCGTGCGGTAACGCGACGAGCGCCGTGGGCCCCTTCTACTGCCCCGGAGACTCGACGGTGTACCTCGACCTTGGGTTCTTTGATGACATGGTCTCCAAGTACGGTGCATCCGATTCCGTGCTCGCCCAGGAATACGTCGTGGCCCACGAGTGGGGCCACCACATCCAGAACATTCAGGGTGTCTTCCGCGCGCACGATACGCGCGAGTCCGGGGAACAGGGGGCGGGCGTGCGCAGCGAGCTTCAGGCGGACTGCTACGCGGGCGTGTGGATGCACTGGGCATCCAACACCCCGGATCCTTCGACCGGCACTCTGTTCCTGAAGACCCCAACGGCCGATCAGGTCCTGGGTGCGCTCCAGACCGCTCAGGCAATCGGTGATGACCGTCTGCAGGAAAAATACCAGGGTCTTCGAACCCGGAGACGTGGACGCATGGCAGTGCTCAGCAGCGCGCGACGTGGCTGCAGCGCGGACTTGATTCCGGTGATATCTCGACGTGTGACACCTGGAGCGTTCCTCGGGTGTGAGCAGGGCTGCGAATCGGTACAATTGAGTGCGCGGAATCGCAGGAGGTAGTCATGACACGCAGCATCGTCGAGCAGGCTCACGACATGTACGACGCGGTCCCCTACGAGGTGCCCGTGCCTGATGAATCGCTGTACAGTCTCTTGGACGATGCGGCGCGCTTGTATCCCAACCGCATCGCGCTCGACTACTTCGGGGCAACGACCACGTACGCGCAGGTGCGCGATCGGGTTCTGAAGGCCGCGCGGGTTCTGCACGAGGCCGGGGTCAGGCCGGGCGATACGGTGGCCATCGCGCTGCCGAACTGCCCGCAGGCGTTTGTTGCCTTCTACGCGTGTATGCGTATTGGGGCGGTTGCTGCGCAGCATAATCCTCTCGCTCCGGCTTCGGAGATTGCGGGCCAGCTGCGCCGCCACGGCGGCAAGGTGGCGATCGTGTGGGAAAAGTGCGTGGATGCCTATCCGCTCAGCGTTCTCGACACCGTGTTCACGGTGGATATTTCGCACGGCATGCCGGCCTCGCAGCGTCTGCTCCTGAGCCTTCCGGTCGCTCGGGCACGCGAGACCCGCAATCAGCTGCGCGGCTCCGTCCCTTCGGGCACGCGGTCGTGGGATCGAGCCACGGCCTCGTCGGCGCCCATTGACCCGTCGTTCCCGCTGCCCTCACCCGACGATCGCGCGGTCATCCTGCATACTTCCGGAACAAACGGCATCCCCAAGTCTGCTCCCCTTACCCACCGCAACATCGGAGTCAACGTCAACCAGTGCATGTTCTGGGTGTGGAAGCTGCACGAAGGCGCGGAAACTTTCTTTTCGCTTCTCCCCTACTTCCATGCCTTCGGGCTGACGTTCTTCCTGTGCGCGTCCGTGCGCAAGGCGGCCACCCAGGTTCTGCTCCCGAAGTTCGACGCGCAGATGGCTCTTGACGCGCATAAACGGCGGCCGATAACCTTCTTTGTCGGTGTTCCTCCCATGTTTGAGAGGATCCTCCGACTCGCCACGCGAACGAAGACAGACCTTTCCTCCATTCGTTACTCGGTCGCCGGGGCCATGCCGCTGTCGACGCGCTCGCTGGTGAGTGGGAGGCAGCTACCGGTGGCATGATCGTCGAGGGTTATGGCTTGTCTGAAACCGCTCCGGTGTTGACCGGTGCCCCTCTATCGGATAAGCGCCGTCACGGTGTTCTTGGCGTTCCGTTCCCTAACACGCAGCTGCGCCTCGTCTCTCTCGACGACGATACGCTCGACGTTGAGGATGGCCAGCCTGGAGAGATTATTGTTCGCGGCCCTCAGGTCTTTGAAGGATACCTGGACGCGCCCGAAGAAACCGCGCGCGTGTTTACATCCGAGGGATGGTTCAAGACGGGCGACATCGGCATCAACAGTGACGGGTTCATTTCGATGGCGGACCGCAAGAAAGAACTCATTTTGTCCGGCGGCTTCAACGTCTACCCGTCACAAGTGGAGGCTGCGATTCGCTCTCACCCGGCGGTCAGCGACGTCGCCGTCGTGGGGGTTCCCGTTTCGGAGGCAACCGACGAGGTCGCCGCAGCCATCATCATGGAGGACGGCAGCGCTCCGCTGACTCTCGAGGAGGTGCGCGCCTGGGCAGAGAAGACGATTGCACACTACGCTCTCCCCCGCCACCTCGTCATCATCGCCGAGCTTCCGCGCAACCAGATGGGGAAGATCTTGCGTCGCAAGGTTGCACAAGTTGTACGCGAGGCACTGGGCCGCTAGTTCGCATCCTACCGAGGGAGCTTATCCACTCCACCGGAAACGACAATCCCCCGGAAGCTCACGCTTCCGGGGGATTCACGTCATGCGCCGATCAGACGTTAAAGCCAATGGCACGCAGCTGCTCACGGCCATCGGGCGTGATGCGATCCGGACCCCACGGCGGCATCCAGACCCAGTTGATCTGGACCTCGTCGGTCACGGCGGACAGAATAGTCTGCGCCTGGCGTTCGATGACATCGGTCAGCGGGCAGGCCGCCGACGTCAGGGTCATATCGAGGCGCACCTGGTTCTCAGGACCGATAACGACGCCGTAGACCAGGCCGAGATCGACGATGTTGATGCCGAGCTCGGGGTCGATGACGTCCTTGAGGGCCTCCAGCACGTTCTCGGCTGCCAGCGTGCCCTGCTCAATGACGTCGGTGCCGTCGATCTGACGGGTGGCCACCTCGGCCGCCGGCGCTTCCTGCGCGGGCGCTCCGAAGCGCTGCTCAACGGGCTCAGACTGAGCCATCGGGTTGCTCATGGGTGTTCCTTTACTGCTCAGCGGGCTCGCCCGCGGTGGAAATATCGATGCCGGACTTGGCCATCGCGTCGCGCAGCGCGTACCAGCCAGGAGGGCACACTTCACGCGGTTCGCGAACTGCGACGTGGATTCGAGAGCGGCCGCGTCACCCAGGTCGTCGAGAATCTCGTCGTCGACGCCGAGGTTACGCGAATGCATCATGACCTCCATGTCCCGGTACAGCCGGCCGATTTCCTCGGCGGACTTGCCTTCCGTCAGGTCGGTCATCATGGACAGTGAGGCGCGCGAGATCGAGCATCCGTCGCCGTCCCACTGCAGGGAGGCAAGGCGCTCGCCGTCCAGCGTGACGCCGAGCGTCACCTCGTCACCGCACGTGGGGTTCACCTGGTGCGACGAAGCATCCATACCGCTCGGATCCCCCGCACCGTGCTTCTCACGAGCGTGATCGAGGATCACCTGCTGGTACAACTGCTCAAGACTTCCCATGGCTACCTTTCCAAATGATTCCGGTACTGTTGTCGATTCTATCGGCCGAAGAAGCCGCGCACCTTCGATAGGCCATCGACGAGACGCTCGATTTCCTCGCCGGTGGTGGTCGGAGCGACCGACGCACGGGCGGAGGAGCGCACTTGGAAGAACGTATGGAGCGGAATTGCGCAGTGGTGTCCGACGCGAACGGCCACGTCCACGGAGTCCATGAACTGGCCGACGTCGTGTGGATGCACACCGTCGACGGCGAAAGCGACGACGCCGATGCGATCGACGTCCGAGTCAGGGCCGAGCACCTGAATACCGTCGATCGACGAGATACCGTCGAGCATCACGGAAGTGAGCGCGTGCTCGTGAGCCTCAACGCGATCCATACCGAGTGTCGACAGGTAGCGCAGGGCCTCCGACCAGGCGGCGATCTGCGCGACGGGTTGCGAGCCTGCTTCGAAGCGCTCGGGCGGAGCCATGAAGGTCGATTCCTCCATGGTCACCCATTCGATCATCGATCCGCCGGTGAGGACGGGCGGCATTGCAGCGAGAAGCCCGCGACGCCCCACAGGGCACCGGCACCCGTGGGTCCGAGCATCTTGTGGGACGAAAATACCGCAAAGTCAACGTCGAGCGCTGACAGATCGAGAGGCATATGTGCGCTGGACTGGCAGGTGTCGAGGAGAATCAGCGCTCCGACGGCGCGTGCAGCCGCAGACACAGCCTCGACGGGTGAGACGGCACCGGTCACGTTCGACACGTGGGTAAACGCAACCAGACGAGTGTTCGGCGTGATGACGGAGAGAGTCTCCAGATCGATCCGGCCGTCGGGCGTCAGATCGAGCCACGCGAGCTCGGCACCCGTGCGCTCGCATAGCTGCTGCCACGGAACGATGTTCGCGTGATGCTCAGCGCGGGTGCACACGATCCGGTCCCCCGGTCCCACGCGCAGGGCGGCCGACTCGGCGCCGCCCATCCCCTGCGACGCGTTACCCATGGAGAGGGCGACCAGGTTGATCGCCTCGGTCGCGTTCTTCGTCCACACGATCTCGTCGGGTGAAACGCCGACGAACGAGGCCAGGGCCCCCCGAGCGCTCTCAAAGGCATCGGTCGCTTCGTCGCCAAGAAGGTGCGTACCCCGGTGAACCGCGCCGTTGCTACGACGGTAGAAGTCCGCCTCAGCATCGATGACGCACGCGGGCTTCTGAGAGGTTGCAGACGCGTCGAGGTACGCGATGGGCGCGCCGCCGCGCCCGAGGCGACTCAGAATCGGAAAATCCGAGCGAATCGCCTCGAGCTCAGCGGCAGTGAAGTCTGTGGACACGGTGATCAGAGGCCCAGGTACTTGTCGTAGCCGTTCTCTTCGAGTTCATCAGCCAGCTCGGGGCCGCCCTGAGCGGCGACGCGGCCGTCGACGAAGACGTGAACGTGGCTGGGCTTGATGTAGCGCAGGATGCGCGTGTAGTGCGTGATCAGCATGACGCCGCAGCCGGTCTCGCCGTGGACGCGGTTGACGCCCTCGGACACGATGCGCAGAGCGTCAACGTCGAGGCCCGAGTCGGTCTCGTCGAGGACGGCGAAGGAGGGCTTGAGGAGCTCCATCTGGAGGATCTCCAGGCGCTTCTTCTCGCCACCGGAGAAGCCGACGTTGACGTCACGCTCGGCGAAGTCGGAGTCCATGCGCAGGTTGTCCATGGAGCTCTTCATGTCCTTGACCCACGAGCGCAGCGCGGGGGCCTGGCCATCGATCGCGGTCTTGGCGGTGCGCAGGAAGTTGGAGACGGACACGCCAGCGACCTCGACGGGGTACTGCATGGCCAGGAACAGTCCTGCCTTGGCGCGCTCGTCGACGCTCATCTCGGTGATGAGCTGGTCGTCGAGCCAGGCCTCGCCCGAGGTGATCTCGTAGTCGGGGTGACCGGCCAGAGCGTAGGCCATGGTGGACTTACCGGAGCCGTTGGGGCCCATGATGGCGTGGATTTCGCCGGAGTTGATGGTCAGGTTGACACCCTTGAGGATTTCCTTGGGACCCTCGGCGGTCTCGACGGAGACGTGCAGATCCTTAATACGCAGAGTCGACATATGTATTCCTTACAGCTCAGTTGTTACGGGACTTGGCCAGCTCGGCCTCGACGGTTGCCATGAGGTGGTCGACACCTCGGGGACGCCAATCTGGTTAATCAGTTCGGCGAAGAAGCCGCGCACGACCAGGCGGCGTGCCTCGTGCTCAGGAACACCACGGCTCATCAGGTAGAACAGCTGCTCGTCATCGAAACGACCGGTCGCAGACGCGTGTCCGGCGCCTTCGATCTCACCGTTCTCGATCTCGAGGTTGGGCACGGAGTCCGCCTTGGCGCCCTCGGTGAGCACCAGGTTGCGGTTCAGCTCATAGGTGTCCGTGCCGTCGGCAGCTTCGCGGATCAGGCAGTCGCCGATCCACACCGAGTGCGCATCCTTGCCCTGCAGGGCGCCCTTGTAGGTGACACGCGAGAAGCACTTGGGCTGGGAGTGGTCAACGAACACACGGTGCTCCAGGTGCTGGCCGCCGTCCACAAAGTAGATGCCAAGCATGTTGAGCTCGGCGCCGGGCCGCGGAAGTCGGTGTCGGCGCACACGCGCACGAGGTCGCCGCCGAAGGTGACGACGATGTGCGTGAGCTTGGAATCACGGCCGAGCGCCAGGCGCTGGTTCGAGGCGTGCACGGCGGTATCGTCCCATTCCTGCAGCGATACGACGGTCAGGTTCGCGCTGTCGCCGGTCTCGACCTCGACGGTCTGGTTGAGCGCGGCCTTCGCGGAGCCGGTGTGCGACAGGATGACGGTGGCCTTCGAGAACTTCTCGGCACGAATCACGATGTGCTGCGCGCGGGTACCGTCGATGTCCGCCACGTTGATGCGGACGGGTGCGTCGAGCTCGGCCTCTGCCGGGATCTCGACGACGGTCGCCTGCTCGAAGCCGTTCCAGGCGACGACGGCGGTGCGGTCACCGGGAGCCAGGACGGTGCCCAGGCGCTTGTCGTCGCGCGTCACGGTCTGGACGACGACAGAGGCGGGAGCGTCCACCGTCACGGGAGCGTCGCCCGCGTCGTAGTTTGCGGGTTCGAAAAGGCGCTCGATGCGACGCATCGGGGTGAATCGCCAGTCTTCCTCGCGTCCGTGGGGAACGGCGATGTCGTCCAGGTTGAACGAGGTCGGACGGTCCGCGCGCGACGGGTGAGCCTTCTCAGCGTCGGCCCCGTGCGAGTGGGCCTTGTTCATGGTGTCGACAATAGTGTTGGGGGTCGTCATCAGCCGACGGATCCTTCCATCTGCAGTTCAATGAGGCGGTTGAGCTCGAGGGCGTACTCCATCGGCAGCTCCTTGGCAATCGGCTCGACGAAGCCGCGCACGATCATCGCCATGGCCTCGTTCTCGTCGAGGCCTCGGCTCATGAGGTAGAAGAGCTGGTCGGCGCTCACCTTGGTGACGGTGGCCTCGTGGCCCATTTCGACGTCGTCGGTGCGCACGTCAACGTAGGGGTAGGTGTCCGTCCGCGAAATCTTGTCGACGAGCAGGGCGTCGCACAGCACGTTCGACTTGGAGTGACGCGCACGGGCGTTGACCTGGACGAGGCCACGGTAGGACGTGCGGCCGCCGCCTCGTGACACGGACTTCGACACGATCGACGAGGACGTGTGGGGTGCCATGTGCACCATCTTCGCGCCGGTGTCCTGCTGCTGGCCGGGGCCGGCGAAACCGATAGACAGCGTCTCACCACGGGCATGCTCGCCCATAAGGAAGCAGGCAGGGTACTTCATGGTGATCGCGGCACCCATGTTGCCGTCGACCCATTCCATGGTGCCGCCCTCTTCGACCATCGCACGCTGGGTGACCAGGTTGAGCACGTTCGTCGACCAGTTCTGAATGGTCGTGTAACGCACGCGGGCGTCCTTCTTCACGAAGATCTCGATAACGCCAGAGTGGAGGGAGTTCTCGTCGTAGATCGGGGCGGTGCAACCCTCGACGTAGTGCACGTAAGAGCCCTCGTCGGCGATGATGAGCGTGCGCTCAAACTGTCCCATTGCCGAGGTGTTGATACGGAAGTACGCCTGCAGCGGGATCGTCACGTGAACGCCCTTGGGGACGTAGACGAAGGAACCACCGGACCAGGCGGCAGTGTTCAGAGCGGAGAACTTGTTGTCACCCGCGGGCACGCACTTACCGAAATACTCCTCAAAAATCTCCGGGTACTCGCGCAGGCCTGTGTCGGTGTCAGTGAAGATGACGCCCTGACGCTCGAGATCTTCCTGAATCTGCTGGTAGACGACCTCAGACTCGTACTGAGCGGCAACGCCGGACACCAGGCGGGACTTCTCGGCCTCGGGGATACCGAGGCGGTCGTAGGTGTCGCGGATTTCCTCGGGCAGATCTTCCCAGTCGTTGACCTGGCGATCCGTGGGACGCACGTAGTACTTGAAGGAATCGAAATCCACGTGAGACAGGTCGGGACCCCACGCCGGCATCGGCTTACGTTCGAACAGTTCCAGCGCCTTGAGGCGGCGCTCCCGCATCCACTGCGGCTCGTCCTTCACCTCAGAAATGAAGCGGACGATTTCTTCGTTAATTCCGGTGGGGACATCCTTCGAGTAGTCGTCGGAGTCGTGCCAACCGTATTCGTAACCGCCGATCGACTCGATGATCTCATCATCGGTCATTCGACGGTCGTCAGCGCCCGAGGCGGGTGCCTGCGTCATAGTTGTGTCAACCTCTCGTTCTTAACCAAGTGCTACTTGCGTCGCACATTCCGCGCCCCGGGCCGGATCACGGGCATACCCACGGGAATGTGGGTCGTGCACACGTGTCCCCCGCCCGCGAGCGTGGAGAGTCGTTGGACGTGGACATCAAGCAGCTTGCCAAAGGCAAGCGTCTCAGCGTCGCACAGCTGCGGGAAATCTCCCGCGACATTTTGAATCGGGCAGTGGCCCTGGCACAGCTGGACGGCGAGCGTACCCCCGCCGATGTCGCGAACGGTCGCCGCGTAGCCATCCTGCGTGAGCGCGTCAGCCAGCGCCTGGGCGCGAACCCGCGGATCGGAACCCGCGTCGCGCACGATCGGGGCGTAGCGCCGCTCGATCTCGCGTGAGCGTGCGGCGGCAAATGACTCGACTGCTTCTTCTCCGCCAACCTGGCCGAGGTATCCGAGGGCCTTGGACGCCAGGTCGGAATATCCATCAGCGAGGTGAACGTGTGCCCGTTCGGTGGCGACGTAGTGACGCGCGGGGCGTCCACGGCCACGCTTCGAAGGTGCCCCCGGCTCGTGTTCCGCGATCTCTTTGGAGTCCAAAAGCAGCGTGATGTGGCGGCGCACGGCGGCCGTCGTCAGCCCGAGGACCTTCGCAATAGAAGAGGCCGTCACCGGCCCCTTTTCGACGATGAGATCGAGCACCTGCTGCCGGGTAGTGGCGTCTGATTCGTCTGCCACGTGTCCTCCGCTCCGGCGCTCCATTGCTGCGCCTCTGTGTGCCTTTCTCTGGGAATAAGTGTACGCCAATTTAGATAAATAGGCGTTGCGAAAAGCCGTCTGGAGTGTTGGACGGCCCACAAGTCTTGGGACTAAGGGCCTACGGAGTAATCAGGAGCGAAGCCACGGGGCGTCCGCAGGCCGCAAACCGGCCCAACCGCGACCGCGTGCGGCATGCGCAGCGAGGACGCCGATGACCGCCGACGGGTTGTGCAAGCGTCCATCCAACACCATGGTCAGTGCATCGTCCAGGCGAACCCACGCGTACTCCATCGTCGCCTCCTCGTCCTCACGTTCGAACGCCTCATCGGCGTCACGAAGCTCGCGGGCGAGGAAAATGCGCAGCGGCTCGGTCGAGCCGCCGGGAGAGGTGAAGTAGTCGACGAGGACATCCCAGCGTTTCGCAACCAGGTCCGCCTCTTCAGCAAGCTCGCGCTCTGCTGCGATGCGCGGGTCCTCACCGGGAATGTCGAGCAGACCCGCGGGAATCTCCCACAGCTCGGCCTTCACAGGGTGACGGTACTGTCGTTCAAGGAGGATCTCCTCTCCCCCGCTCACGCCGCGCAGCACGACGACAGCGACGGCACCCGGTGCCGCGTGTATTCACGAACAACGGGTTCCTGTCCCTCGACGACGATGACGTGGTCCTTGATCATGTCGACGATGCGTCCACTCCACACAGTCTCGCTCTTGGTCACGGTACGGGGGTTGTGCTGGTCTTCGATGGCCACAGCCTCTTGGGGGGACAGGAAACGCATGATCACGCTTTCATTTGGGTTCGACAGTACGCGATTGAGTATAGGCCCGTACCTTGTGCGACGAGGAACGCGACGAGGCCCCGGCGGTCACTACGAACCACCGAGGCCTCAGCAAAGAGCGTTGTGCGCTACTTGACGGGGGGAATCACCGACTGTGCACCGGTGCCCACACCGAAAGCGCGAGCGCCCGTCGCGGGCGTCGACAAGGCTAAGGCGGTATCGACAGCGGCCAGAGTCGTTCCGACCGAGTCAACCGTCGTGACAACGGTACCGCTGGCACGCACCTGCGAAATCATCGCGTCGCGGGTGGAGGCATCGCCGACGAGAACGCCGTTCGTCGAGCCGAGGGCCTGGCCCAGGCCGACCCACGCATCAGGGCTCGACGTCACCGCAGCGGGCGTCGCGTTGGAAGCAGCCGTGGCCTGTGCACGCGGGCCAACGGCGACGATCGCCGTGGCAGTTCCGTTTGCATCCTCGTCGATGGTCATGATCGGCGTGGATTCATCGGAGAGAATCTGACGCAGCAGGTCGGTCTCGGCTCCGGTCGTGGTCAGCACCTGGACAATCGAATAGCCAACGACGCCATCAGCACTAGCGGTCTTGGCAGCACCCGACGGGAGGTGCGATGCGAGGGTCGTCGACAAAGTCGTGCGGTACTGGCTCATCGAGGTGGACTGCCAGTTATCGGTGAGCGTCACTCGACCGACGACGCTCGCTCCGGCATCGGTCAGCGTCGAACGAATCGCAGTCACGTCATCGTCAGATGCACCGGGTAGCACAACGAGAGCAACCTTGGCAGAGCTCAGCGAACCGGTCAGTGTCGAAGAAGCGAGAGCCTTGAGGCCGGCAGCCTCAGCATCGGCGTGAGCACTCAGCAGCGGGTCCGCAGCCGAGGTGGTCGCCGACGAGCTGACGCCGGCCTGGATACGGCTCTGCAGCGGGCCGGCCCCCAGAACGACGCCAACGGCCAAAGCAATGAAGATCCCGATGATCGAGACGACGTGGTAGCGAAAGTTAATCATTGGGCTCCTCCTGCGGAGTGCATCAGCGAGACGAAGAATGAAGTGACGGGGTGCAGCAGGTCGTTGCCCCACGGGGTCGACCACAGGGCGACGCCCATCAAGGCCAGCGCGACCACGGCCAGCAGAACGAGCGTCCAACCGCGCGGACGAGGGCGGAAGGTCGCCGCGACCGCCTGCGCACCGATGAGGCGCGAGCCAACCGCGAGGCGCGAGAAGAATGCGGGGGCCACAAGGGCTCGGCCGGCGTCAACCAGCTCCGCCTCCCCGTACGACACACCAGCAGTGACGACAGCGGGCGCCGACGAATGTGCAGCGACAACGAGAGCCGCGTCGAGAGCGGTGCCAGCCATGGCAATGCGATCGTAAACGACGCCCATACGGTCGAGCCGATCTGCGCCGGGAGCGAGGCCGTCTCCTCCGACGCGGACGATAAAGGAGCGAGCCTTGCGAATCGCCTTCTCACTCATCAGTTCGGCATCACCGACGACGAGGTCGAGCGACAGTCGGGCCTTCAGCGCCACGTCAGCTCCGCCGTCGACGGCAATCACAAACGGGCTGACCTCGGAGCGCCATCGCGCGAGCGCACGCAACTCGGCCTTCGCGTCGGCAGCGCCCGTCACGAGGAGAATCGGCCTCTTACTGAGGTCAGAGAGCTGGGGCACGTCGACTCCGCGCAGCACCGTCGCGCCATCTTTCGACAGGTAGTCCTCAATCGAGGCATCGACACCGGCGAAAAGCGCAGACGAGTCGGCGACGTCGACGTCCAAGTCGTCCGAGGACACGACTGATCCGGTCGCAATGACGGAGCCGTCCACGAGGACCTTCGAGCCTGTGACCGTCACTTCTTGGCCTTCGCGCAGGGACATGATGTCCTGGCCCAGGTCATCGACGAGGACGATGCCGGCCTCGAGAATGAGGCGTGGCCCCAGGGCAGCTACGCGTCCCGTCAGAGACGGCTGCGCGTTCAGCACCGCGACGGGACCGGCAGTAACGAGCGCCGCGGCGCTCTCGCGGTCCAGGTCAGCAACGTTGATGACGGCGATCTCGCCGCGTTCTAGGCGCGTCGCCAGGTGCTTGGGCCGGTCGTCAATGCGAATCCGCCCGGAGCGCGCGCTCGATTCCTTTGAAAGTGTCTCACTCATCCCTGCGATTGTGACACGGCAGAGGCCAAGACTTGCGAAGCGTGGCGGCGCGCCGCAGCTGAGTGCGGATCCCCACCCATCATGCGGGTCAGTTCAGCTTCGCGGTTCGCACCGCTCACTTCGCGCACCTTCGTGGTCCCACCTTTCTTCTCGATGACGAGGTGCTGATCGCCAAAAGCCGCGACTTGGGCCAGATGCGTCACGACAATCACCTGCCGTGATTGTGCAAGCCTCTTCAGACGCGCGCCAACCTCGGTCGCGGTCTGCCCGCCAATACCGGCGTCGATCTCGTCGAAGATGAACGTCGACGACGCCTCGGTGCGCCCCAACATCAGCTCCAGTGCGAGCATGACACGGGACAACTCACCGCCGGAGGCTCCCTGTCCGAGAGGACGGGCCGGAGCATGAGGATGCGGCTGCAAGCGGAAGACGACCGTCTCGCATCCGTTCGACGTTGGCTTCGACGGCTCACAATCGATGTGCAGCGTCGCGTCGGGCATCGACAGGGCGTGAAGCTCCTCGTTGACGCCCTGGGCGAGCTGTCCCGCAAGACGCACACGCGCCTGCGTGACGCGACGCCCGCACTCAAGCACACGCTCCTGGGCGACCGCCAGTTCACGTTCGACAGCCGCCGGATCGGACCCGGGCGACGAAAGTTCCTCGACGCGAGAGCGAGCCTCGTCAGCCCATGCGAGGAGGCCCTCGATGTCAGCCGCGCGCCCGCGCAGCACGTCTTTGATAGCCGCGCGTCTCGCGTGAATCTGCGCAAGCCTCTCCGGATCAGCGTCAAGGCGCGACAGGTACGCCGAGACGTCATCAGCAAGTGCTTCCAACTCGAGCACCTGATTGCGCGCACGACCCACAAACTCAGCCACGGCCTCGTCGAATCGAGCTGCGTCATCGAGCTGTGCGTAAGCGTGACGGGTCGCCTCGACAGCCCCAGTAAAGTCGCCCCGATCGTCACCCTTCAGATACCCGAGAGCCACTCCCACCAGCGCACGCAGGTCCTCAACGTTCGTCAGGCGCGCTGCCTCGCGAACGAGGTTTTCTTCCTCACCGATCGCAGGATTAAGCTCTTCGATCTGCTTGAGCGCCGCGCGCAGATCCTCCAACTCCTCGGCACGCTCGCTCGCATCGCCACGCAGCGAATCCAGGCGATGCTTGACCTCGACCGCGTGACGAAAGGCCGCACGGTACTCCTCAAGCAGAGCCGCGTGCTCCTCACCGCCAAACTGATCGAGCGCGCGGCGCTGTGCCGCCTCACCCGTGAGACGGATCTGGTCAGACTGCCCATGAATCGTCACCATCGACCCGACGATATCCGTCAGGACCGAGGCCGGCACGGGGCGCGATCCGAGGTGCGCGCGCGACCGGCCGGCGGCACGCACCGAACGACCGACAATCAGCTCACCGCCCTCGACGAGCCACCGGCCTCCTCAACGCGAGCTGCAACCTCCTCGTTCACCGAGAAAATACCATCGACAGACAGATGATCGGCACCCGAGCGTACGAGCGCCGCATCCGCTCGGGCACCGAGCAGCAGCTGGAGACTCGACAGCACCATCGTCTTACCCGCACCGGTCTCACCGGTGACGACGATAAGGCCCTCGCCAAAGTCGACGTGGGCAGACTCGATGACGCCGAGATGCGAAATATCGAGAGAGTCGATCACCGAGGACCATCCCTCCACCCGCGCACGGGAAGATTAAACTTGCGGACGAGACGTGCAGAAAATGGCGTGTCGTCCACGCGTACAAGCTGAACGGGAGACGAACCGACGCGCGCCCGCACCACTGCGCCAGCAGGGACTGTCATACGACGTAGGCCGTCGCACCACATCTCCGGAGGCGTCCACATGTCATCGAGAACAACGATCTCAACGCACGCCGACGGGCCGACGACAAGCGGGCGGGTGAAAAGGCCGTGAGCGGCCAGCGGGGCGACAACGATCGCCTCGGTATCGGGCCACACGACCGGGCCTCCCGCGGAGAAGGAGTAGGCGGTCGATCCGGTCGGAGTCGACAAAATCATGCCGTCAGCGCCGTACGTCGACACTTCCTGGCCGTCGACGACGAGCGCAAAATGAACGGGATGCGCGACGTCGGTGTGCATGACGACAGCCTCGTTGAGCGCCCAGTCGTCTGCCCGAGATCCGTCAGGACGTTCCATCGTGACATCGAGTGTCATGCGTCGTTCGACCGAAAAGTCACCTTCGGCAATCTTGCGCGCGAGATCGCCCGTGCCCTTATCACCGAGTTCCGTCAGGAATCCCATGTGGCCGGCGTTGATACCGAGAAGGGGGACATCCAGAGCGCGCGCGCTCGACGCAGCGACCAAGAAAGTGCCGTCGCCACCGATCGAGAGCACCATATCGATATCGCCAACCGAGGCGTCGTCGACGACGTCGATGCCGCGTTCCTTGAGTGCCTCTGCGAGGCTTACGGCGCTCGTCACCGCATTGGGCCGGTGACGGTGGCGAACCATCAGGACACGAGTCATCGGGAACCTCCAGCGGGACCGGCCTCAACCGCACGCCGAATGTAGTCAGTGAGCTGCATGGGATCGATGGGATCCGGATAGTCGCGCCGCATGTGCACGAAATACTCGACGTTGCCGGACGGACCGGGCAGCGGTGACGCAGCGATCGCAGCGATATCCAAGCCAAGGTCGATGGCACACCGCGCAACCGTTTCCACGGTTTCGACATGGTGCTCGGGATTACGAACGACGCCTCCATGGCCGAGACGTTCCTTACCGATTTCAAACTGGGGTTTGACCATCAGGAGGAAATCGGCGTGGGGCGCGGCCGCTGCGACGAGCGCAGGAAGTACCAGCGTCAGCGAAATGAACGACATATCGCCGACCACAAGTTCCGGGGCGGGGGCGACGGAAGCCGGATCGAGGGTGCGCACGTTCGTCCGATCGTGCACCTCCACGCGAGGGTCGCTCTGCAGCTTCCACGCAAGCTGGCCATACCCGACGTCGACGGCGACGACGGATGCTGCGCCGCGGCGCAACAACACGTCAGTAAAACCACCCGTCGAAGCACCAGCGTCCAGAGCCCGACGCCCCTCGATCAGCGGCGCCTTGTCGCCGAGCGCGTCAAGTGCTCCCGCAAGCTTGTGAGCACCACGAGATACGTATTCCGGATCGTCCGATTCCTCGACGACGATCGCCTGAGCGGGATCCATTTGGCGAGCGGGCTTGAGCACGATCTGACCATCGAGCTTGACGCGCCCGTCCTCGATCATCTGTGCAGCGGCGGCACGGGACTTCGCGAGACCGCGGCGCACCAGCTCGGAGTCGATTCTGCGTAACTTCATGCGCCACTCCCCTCGTTACCTGAACCCGTTGGTTGCACGCCGGGGCGGACCGTGCCGCTCGGCGCATCGGCAGACAGGGCCCGCCGCAGGTCGGCCTCGATCGCCCGGAGCGTCTCCACTTGAAGGGACGCGCCGAGCTGATCGAAACCGACCAGGCGGGCCTCAGTCTGCTCGCGTAATGCCATCAGGCCTGCTCGTCCAGATCTGCCGTGCGTTCCAGGAGCTCCTCGAGCTCCTCCTCACCGGGCAGGAACGCGGGGGTCGAAGCCCCCGGTTCGGGCAGCTTATCGGCATCCGCAGCCACATCGTAGAAGTCATCCTCGTCCGCGGCGGCAACAGGCTCGGGCTGGGAGACGATGCCAGCGGGATCGTCGTTGTCGACGACCGTGATCTCGGGGCAGCTGACCGGCGTGCCGGCGCCATCCGCATATTCCCAGGCCGCGGCGGCGAGTGCACGGTAGGAGTCGATGCTAATCGTGACAGGCTCGGTCAGTTCGACATCGTCGAGCGTGAGCACACCGGAGCGCGTGGCCTTGGCAACCTGGGAGACACCGCAGCTCCAGGTACCATCGCGGTGGTGCTTGGGCGCCGGGTGCGCCTCCAGCAGACCACGCATGTCGATCGCGAGGTAGGTGGGGCGCTGTCCGCGCGGAGCTCGGATGACATCGCGCGCCTGGTGCACGCCCGTCAGGACGTGCAGGGCAGGCACGCCGGCGGCGACAGCACCCATGATGTCGGTCTCGAGACGGTCACCGACAGCGAGCGGGTTCTGCGCGCCCACGAGCTCGCCGGCACGGCGGTAGATACCCGGCTCAGGCTTGCCGCCAGCAATCGGACGCTTGCGCGTCGCGTGCTGAATGGCGCGGACCAGCGAGCCGTTGCCCAGTGCCTGGCCACGCTCGATAGGCAAGGTTGCATCGAGGTTCGAGGCGTAGAAGGCGGCCCCGCGCTCGATGGCGAAAGCGCCTTCGGACAGCAGCGCCCAGTCGACCTTCTTGTCGAGGCCCTGAACGACGGCGACAGGCTCCTCATCGGCACTGTCCACCAGGACGAAGCCACGCTCCTCGAGAGCGAGACGCAGACCGGCGCCGCCGATGACGAAGACCTTCGAGCCCTCCTCGAGTTCTTCAGCCATGATCGCTGCGATGTCCATCGCAGAGGTCATGACCATGTCAGGCGTCGCCTGGAAGTCCATGGAGTTAAGTTTGTCGGTCACCTGCTGGGGGGTGCGCATCGCATTGTTGGTGACGAAGGCGGAAGCCATGCCGGCCTCGCGTGCCTCGATCACCGACGCGGCCGCGTGCTCGATCGTCTCGTCACCGGACCACGCGGTACCGTCAAGGTCGAGCAGTGCGCAGTCGTATTCTTCAGCCAGAGCCGCGCCGGAGCCACGCAGCGGAGAACGCTTGCCATCCACGTCAGCATCGGCGTACAGCGCGATATCGATGATTTCCGTGTCCTCGACCTCGGCGGGCATCGACGCAACGACCTCTGCCGCTTCTTCTTCGCGACCAAGGTCGAGCAGTCGCTGCGCCTTGACCTCCATCAGGCGTCGGAGTAGTTCGTCGTCAGCTTCAGCCGGCAGCGCTGCAAGGGCATCGTCAACGATCACGAGGCCAACCTCGGCCTGGCCAAGATCGGCGCGGGCGCCGGAGGAGACGAGCACGAGCTCGACCTGCTCGGCAAGGTCGAGGGTCGAGGGATCGGTGGCGTCGATGATTTCGACGGCCTTTTCAGGATGGCCAAGGCCACGCTCAGCGTCGGCTTCCACGGCACGCAGCGAGGAATCGCCACGCATACGGCGCACAGCGCGCACTTCGCGCAGCGCCTCCTCGTAGCGACCCGAGGCGTAAGCGGTGAGCGCAGCTGCCTCGCGCACTACATCAACGCGGCCGGCGCGCGCAACGGCGGCCTGTGCATGCTGGTAGGCAGCCTCGGGATCAAGATCGATCAGCTGCCCAGCCATCACCAGGTGACGGGCAACAATGTCACGATTGGGGCCAGAAAGGGTGGTCAGAGCACGCAGAGCGTCACGATCAAGCTCCTCTGCGCTGACGCCGGCAGGAATCGTCGGCTCGTGACCGTTGGGCGAGACATACTCATCCGTCGAGGAGTAGCTCTTGTAACCGCCGTCGTTGCGACGCGCGCCCCCGCGTCCGCGATCCTGGAAGCCGCCGCGGCGATCGTCACGGCGCTGGTAGCCACCGCGCTCCCCACGACGATCATCACGCGAACCAAAATCACGACGATCGTTATCACGGCGGTGGAAGCCACCACGCTCACCATCACGACGGTCGTCACGGAAGCCACCGCGACGATCATCGCGACGGAAGCCACCACGCTCGCCACGGTCCTCAAAGCGGTCGTCGCGGCGCTGGAAACCACCACGGTCCCCACCGACGATCATCACGCGAACCAAAATCACGAACGATGCATTG
>CAKMQM010000290.1:0-5903 GCA_927911615.1 uncultured Xylanimonas sp. | reverse complement strand
GCGTCGACCCAGCCGGCTGGTGGGGCCTCGAGGCCGTGGCCGGGTGGGTCGACGGCGCGCCCGCGGGCCGCTACGGCGCCGGCTTCGTCGATGCCTCCTCCGTCGAGCGCGCCGACTGGGTGCCCGACCTCGTGACCTTCGGCAAGGTCGTGGGCGGCGGCATGCCCCTGGCGGCTGTCGCCGGGCGCGCGGATGTCATGGACCTGCTGGCCCCCCTGGGCCCCGTTTACCAGGCGGGCACGCTCTCGGGCAACCCCCTGGCCACGGTCGCCGGCCTGCGGACCCTCGAACTGGCTGATCAGGGCGTGTACGACCGCGTGAACGCCTCGGCGCAGGAGATCAGCACGATCGTGTCGGACGCGCTCAGCGCTGCCGGCGTCGCGCACCGCGTCCAGCGCACGGGATCCCTGTTCTCCGTCATGTTCGGCGAGGCCGCGGACACCGCGGGCGTGTACGACTACGACCAGGCGCGCGCCCAGGAGGCGTGGCGCTACGCCCCCTTCTTCCACTCGTTCCTGTCCTCGGGTGTGGCCCTGCCGCCCTCGGTGTACGAGGTGTGGTTCGTGTCCGGCGCTCACGGAGAGGCGGAGCTGGAGGCTATCGCCGCCGCGGCTCCGGCGGCCGCGCAGGCGGCCGCTGCGGCTCAGCCCGAGTAGTCGACCGCGTCGCGTCATCTGCGGCGTGAACGGCTGAGGGGTGGGGATCCTGGTGGGTCCCCACCCCTCGTCTCTGCCGCTGGTGGGTGGATTGTGAGTACTGCTCGGTGGTGGTTGCTGGCGTCAGTGGCCTTGTTGTGCGAAGTTGTTCATCGTGAATGTGGGGTCTGGGTCAAAGCAGAATGTTGCTTTTCCTGGGTTGGGGGTGAACCAGACGATGTCTGAGTGGGCTTCCTTCAGGGTGAAGGTGCCGACCCCCTCGATGGTGGCGCTGTCGCCCCGATGGAGGCCATCTGCCCGGCCGAGTGGGTCGGACCTATCAGTGTCGGTACTGACGGACAATCCGAAAGAGGCGATTTCGCGTCCCATGGAAACTTCTCCCGTGCTGCCCATGTAAACCGTACGTCCATCAGAAAGGGTGCCCAGGGAAATGGTTCGCTCCTTATCGTATTGGGTGACGTAGTACTTGCCGGTGCAGGCTTCTCCTGCGGATTTTTCTTTCCAGGGCCAGGCGTAGGCGATGTGTGCGTAGGTCCAGGGGATGACAAACGCCAGGACGAGGACAGCCACGACGAGGGCTCGAATGCTTGCGGGTGTGCGTGTGCGTGCGGGTGTGGTGCTCATGGGTGTGCTTCTGTGGTGATGGGCGGAGTCATCCGTGATTTTGTTAGGGCTCATCATGGAAGGTGAATGCGGGGTCTGGGTCGAAGCAGAATGTTGCTTTTCCCGGGTTGGGGGTGAACCAGACGATGTCGGAGTGGGCTTCCTTCAGGGTGAAGGTGCCGACCCCCTCGACGGTGGTGCTGTCGCCTCGGTGTAGGTCTATGGCCTGGCCGATTAAGTCGTAGTGGTCGTAGCCAGTGAGCGCTGATACGCTGAAGGAACCGCTCTGGCGTCCCATGGAGACTTTTCCTGTTATGCCAACGAAAACGAGGCGCCCATCGGAGAGCGTTCCCAATTTCCAGGATCGTTGCTTGTCGTATTGGGTGAGGTAGTACTTGCCGGTGCAGGCGTCGCCTGTGGATTGTTCATTCCAGGGCCACGCGTAGGCGATGTGTGCGTAGGTCCAGGGGATGACGAACGCCAGGACGAGGACGGCCACGACGATGGCGCGGACGCGTGCGGGTCTGATGCTCATGGGATACGCCCAACGGTGACATCGCCATAGTTGGCGTAGAAATCTTCCCAGCTCATCGTGAAGGTCGCTCCCGTGCGGCTCTTACTGCCATCACTACGGTCGTTGTGGCCCCACGGATTGATGAGGGTCACGCCGTTCTCGTCTGCTCCAACCACCGTATATGCATGTTGGGAGACAATCTTAATTTTCTCGTGACTCCCGTCGGGGGTGGTGACGGTTGCGTCATTTGTTAAGATGCTGGATTCTGCGACAACGGGTCTCTTTGCTTGGATGCCGTTGATAGCAGCTTCTTTCATGGCGTCTCGATCAAATCCACCCTTAAAAGTCGGTGTGGCATTTTCGCCGGAGATGTCTTTCATTGTCCAAGCGCTGAAGCTTCCTGATGCTCCCCAAGAGGGGAACTTTCCTTGCGTTCCACCCATATGTGACTGAATGAAGGCCTTTTCGAAGATGGAAGCAATGTCCGCCTGTGTATCGTTTCCGTTGCCATGAACGAGGACGTCCTGCACGAAGACGCGTTGGTGGCCGCCGTCATATCCAGGCAAAGTGACGAAGAATCCGTCGGCTATTCCGTTGGAGTCGTAGTGTACAGTGATGAGACTCGCTAGGTACCTGCGTCCTTCTTTGGTCTGGTTGTAGGCGTTGAGCGAGGCGAGCAAATGACAGTCGCCGATGCGTCCTTGATCAATGTTGAAGAGGGGGAGAGATGGATCCGCCAAATGTGAAAAGATATCTGAAAGCTCTGAGTCGCTTAGGGGACGTGTATCTCCATAGTCGAGCGTGTGCTCGAGACCATGTGATGTTTCTTTATGAATATCCTCCGGAGTGAAGTAGAGGGCTTCTCTGAGAATAGCGGCCGTATTCAACGCTTCTTCTGACAGGATATGTTTAGCATCGTCGTAGGATTTCTGGAGATAAGCTAGTTCGCCCTCAAGCTCAGCGTGTTGACTTGATCTGGTTTCTGGGGGCATTGCTTGGTATTGCTCCCACAATTCGTCTGCTTGGGCGCGAATGTTGTTGACTGAGCTGATAACCCACTCCAGGGTGAAGTAGTAGCTCTTCAAAGCGTTGGCAGCCTGGAGGCAGCCATCTTCCCAAATATTGATCTCTTTTTGTTCTGCTGTTGCACTGCGGATAAAGGCCTCTTTAGCGAGTCCCGTCCAATCTTCACATGTACTGATAGCCTCGGTGAGGCTAGCGCCCAAATCGCGAATATCTCGCCTGCGATTTCTGATTTCGTTTTGGCTCGACCAAAGTGCGCCTAGGTCTCCCGTTACCAATGGGAAGCGCTGTGAAAACCGAGTTGACATGATTGCCTCATTTCTAGAGCTTCGCTCGAAGGGCTGCGAAGAACTCCGCTGCCTCATCGTCGGTATCTGCGGATGCTTGTGCGGTGGCATGTAGGCTGTCGGAGCATCCACTGAGCCATGTTCGCGTCGTTTGGCCGCGCTTGTTGTACATGGAGACGAAGTACGCCAGTGCCTCCTCCACAACGGTGTCTCCGCAGTCGAAGGAATCATCGGACTTGGAGAGCTCCAAGTCGGACATTCTGTCGACCAAGCGGCTCATTTGTACTGATGCCTCTTGGACATCCGCAGGATTCATCTGAAAATCACTCATGACATCCTCCTTGATGTTGTGCTTAACAGACGGACTTTAGTGGGGGAGAGCACAATATGCAAATCTCGGGTGAAGGGACTATGCGTGTTGCTGTGCTGCCCAGCTGGACATCAGACCGTGGTGCCTCCTGTTGATCCGTTTGGCGTCCGTACTGTGTCCAGGACGTTGCCTCTGGGCCTGCGGTGGCCCCTAGCCTTCGGAGGCTCACTGTTGGGCCTGACCATTGTGAGTTGGTGTCGCGCTGGGCCGCTGTTCCTTGGTGTCCGAGCCTCACTGTTGAACGCCGTGGTGCCCGACGCCGGGGGTGGTGTGGGGGGTTTTGCACTACACGAGGTCCTCTGACAGCGTGTCGCCGGCGTGTCGCACCCTCATGTAGTGCAATTCCCCCCGCCCCGCAGGCTGTCTGAGGGGAGTGGCGCCCAAAATGCAGACCACCTCGCCAAAAAACGGTGAAAAAGGACTGTTTTGGGTGAAGTGGTCTGCATTTTGGGCAACTCGGAGGGTAAAAACTGCTCGCGTACACGTCGGCGGGAATGTCGAGGTACTCGCAAACCAACAACGAGCTGAGCGCTCGCACGTAAACCCCTGTGCATGCGCGTTAACCCCTAGATACGCGCTCAAACCCCTAGACGTGTGTGTGGGCGGTGCTGCACCAACGAGGAAAACAAAGAGCCAAGAAGGCAACGAAAAAGCGTGACACCTTCGTGGTGTCACGCTGGCGGGGGTGGGGCGCGTGTCGTTCACGCGCCCCAAATAAGCTCAGGCGCGGGTGCGAGCGATCGAGAGAAGAGCGGGGGAAACGATCAGGGCGGTCAGAGCGATGACGATCGCGAAGACGACGACGCGACGGAAGCAACCTGAAGGGCAGCGAACACGCCGAGGCCCGCGAGGGCAACGATCAGGGCGATGAGAACGGAAGCCGAGGCGGTGGCCTGGGACATGGTGGGGGCGGTTTCAGCCTTGACGATCTGGTTCATGGGGTTCTCCTTATGAGTGTCTTCGCGCGGAAGCACGAAGCGCGCCCCGCACGCCAGCGTGTTTGTGGACCTGTTGGCCCGTGCCGCCCGGGTGGGCGACGGCATCAAAAAAGGGGGCTGACTCGTGGTCGCCCCCATTGGTGCAGCACCAATTCTACGCGGATTCCACCGCTCGGTCTATACCGCGTAAGCTCTTGTAAGGCATGGCACAGGCATCGTAAAAAGCTGTTAAAGCGTTGTTGTATCACCGAAAAGACATGCGTGAAGATCGGTGGAGAACGTGCCTGTTCGTGCAAGTGTGCCCGAGTGGGGACTCCACCCGGGCACACAGTGTCACTCGGCTCGTGCCACATTCACAGCTTGGAGGCCCTTTGGTCCTTCAATCGCCTCATATTCGACCTTCTCGCCCTCTAGAAGAGTACGGCGCCCAGATTGGCCGATGATGTTTGAATAGTGCACGAAGACGTCGCCGGATTCGTCATCAGGAGTGATGAATCCGAAGCCTTTGGCGTCGTTGAACCACTTGATGGTCCCGGTAGCCATGGGCCCTCCTTCGTGTTCGCCCCAACGCTGGGGCACCGTTCGGCCCCGTCTGCGGAGTCGACATGGTCCCATTGCCCCTGCCCGGCATCGATGCCCCCCGGACTGGGCGTGCGGAATCACAGTTATACGGTACCGCACTCGCGGCGAAAATGTGGCTGACCTGCACAATCGTGACGAAGAAGTTTTCCGCGTGACGACGCTACTTATCTCCACTCAGACGAACCGGAACGATCGCCTGCACATCCTCTCCCTCGAAGGCGACGTTGCCGATCGCCACGTCCACCCCGAACACGCTCGCGAGGGTGTCCGCGTTCATGACGGAGGACGCCGGGCCGACCACGGCCTCGTGAGTGGAGGAGAAAAGCGCGACCTGGTCCGCGACGCGCAGGGCGTGTGCCGGGTAGTGCGTGTTCATGATGACGGCGAGGCCTCGGTCCCTCACGAGGCGCTCGAGGAGTCCCAGGACGATCAGCTGGTTGCGGAAGTCGAGGCCGGTTTCTGGCTCGTCGAGCACGAGGACGCGCGGGTCGGCGACGAGGGCGCGGGCGATGAGGATCATCTGGAATTGACCGCCCGACATGGTCGCGCAGGGCATCTCGGCCAAGTGGGAGGCACCCACCTCGTCGAGGACGTCACGGGCCATGCGTTCCTCGCGCGCTCCGGGTTGTGCGAGGGTGCGCATGTGCGGGGCTCGCCCGACCATCACCATCTCGAGGCCGGTGAGCGCCACGTTCGATGCATTGCGGGCCTGCGGCACGTAGGACAGGACGCGGCCCAGTGCCCGGGTCGACATCGACGAAATGGGGGTGCCGTCGATGAGTGTGCGTCCGCTGTCCCACTTCTGCAGGCCGATCATGGTGCGCAGCAGCGTCGTCTTGCCGGCGCCGTTGGGACCCAGGATGGCCAGGAGCGAGCGCTCGGGCACCTCGAAGGACACGTTCGTCAGGATCGGGAGGGCGCGCCGGATAG
>CAKMQM010000289.1:0-6743 GCA_927911615.1 uncultured Xylanimonas sp. | reverse complement strand
GGACAGGTTGATGACGTCGGGCTTGATGACGAGCGCGTCATCGAGGGCCGCCAGCAGCGCGCTGTCGGGCATCGAGCCGTCCTCGTCCGAGGCGACCTTGGCGACGACGATCTGCGCGTGGGGCGCGGTACCCTGCAGGACGTCGGCGTTGGCGGCGCGCGCGTGCGACGGTCGCGTGCCGTGGGACAGGTCCGTTTTCGGAATGAGGGACGACATCGGGCATCGTTGTCCGCGTAGTCGTAGGCGAAGGGAATCTTGCTGTTGACGTACGTGCCGGCGCCGCCGTGCGGGAGCTTACCCGCGAAGGCCTGCACGTCGGCCTGGCTCATGCGCACGTTGACGCCCTCCATCGAGCCGGCGAAGGCGTCGTGGTCGGTCTGCAGGCCGGAGTCGATGACTTCGATGACCTGACGATCGCCCTTGAGGGCGACCTCGTTCGCACGCGTCATCGCCAGGGACGAGGCGTTCTTGAGGACGGGCGCACCGCTCCCCTGCTCCTCAGTCTCCATTGGCTTGTGGACGCCCTCGATGAAGGCGGTCTTCACTCCCTCGACCTTCTGGATCGCGGAGAGAGCGGAGCCGGGCGCTTCGATGGCGAAGCCGACAAAAGCGTTGGTGTACTCACGCACGGTCGCGACCTGCGCACCGGGGACGACTCCCTCGACCGCGGAGGTAATGCGGGCCTTCACGTCGTCGCGCGTGGCCTGCGTGGAGCCACCGGCTGTCCCATCCTCCAACTGGACAATGATCGTCGTCGGGGTGTCGTCGGCCGCCTCCTGCGCGGACGAGGCGTCGGGCAGGGTCACTCCCCCGGCCTCGGCCTGGCGGATGGACAGCAGCGCGTCCTCGACTCGCGTCCCCGACTGCGCGTCCTTCGACGAGGCGTGGGTGGGGTTGGCGGGGAGGACACCGCCCGGCTGGGGGCTCGCTGCGAGCGCCGGGACGCTCACGCCGGTCAGGGCGAGGGCTGCGGCAAGCGCGAGTGCCGGGGTGGAGTGATGGGACATCAATGGCTCACTTACGTATCGACGAGTGACGATCAAAAGCGCGTCCGGCTGACGCGCCGTCCTATTATGCGTAAGTTCTTCCAGTTGTGCAGTATGCATGTCCGATAGATGGCTCAGTGTCCACACACTGCATTTTGTGCAGGCCTGAATATAAGCCGAGGGCCGACCTTGCGCTCGGCCCCTCGGCTTATCCCATCAACACAGTGCAAGTTTTCCCAGAAGGCTCCTCAAAAAAGTCTCGTCGGCATGTCTCGGACCCTCATGGTCCGTGCCGTATTCCCTTGTGATGACATTCAGTGTAAGGAGGAAACCTTGCGACAACGGCAAGACAACCTGAAAAAACCCTGGGAATTTTGGCGGTTGACCCATTTGACAGACGCCAGGCCCGCACATCCCACATGTAGCAGGGTGTGCGGGCCTGGACGGTCAGTCTCGGGGCGATCTAGCTGATCAGCTGTCCCGTCTCAGAGAAGGTGTACCACGTCCAGAAGATGCGCAGTCGGCCCGTGGCCATCGCGCCGCTTCCGGTCTTCAGGTAGTACCAGGCACCACCGTCCTTGAGCCACCCCGTCATCATCTTGCCGGTGGTGGGATTGAGGTAGTACCAGGTGTCGCCGTCCTTGACCCAGCCGGTCGCCATGACGCCCGTGGCCGGGTCCAGGTAGTACCAGGAGATCCCGTCGAGGATCCAGCCGCTCGCCTGCGCGCCAGATGCGTTGTGGTAGTACCACGAGCCCTGCTCCTTCACCCATCCGGTGCGCATGTAGCCGCGCGCGTCGAAGCGGTACGTCGCTCCGTCGATCGCCAGCGTCGTATCGGCGGGGTACGTGCCGTCCTCGTAGCGATACCACCAGCCGCGGCCATCCCGCTTCCAGGTACCGGCCTTGGGGGTGGGCGTGGGGGCACTGACATGGATGGTGGCGCTGGCGGACACGCTCGGCTGCGTCGGGTCGGAGACAGTGATAGTCGCGTCACCCGCACCCACCGCACGCACCTCGCCGGTCGCACTCACTGTCGCCACGGCCTCGTCCGAGGAGGACCAGACAACGCCGGTCACGTTCGCGTCCGAGGGCTCGTGGGTGGCGCTCAGCATGAGGGTCTCCCCCACGCCGAGCGTGGCGGACTCGCGCGACAACGCGAGCGACGTCATGGGGATTGCCTTCAGGGCGACCGGCGCCGTTGCCCCGTTGACCGGCCAGTCCCACACGTGCAGGTAGATCGTCGACGGGTCACCGCCGATGCTCGTCAGGGCGTCCTTCAGCGGCACGTCGAAGTGGATGTGGACCAGACCGTCCTCGCTGCGCCCGGTCGGGTAGACCTCGGCGCCACGCTCGACGACCTTGCCGTCCTCGGTGGCCGAGAAGCCGATACCGGCGATGGCCGAGGAGTCGGTGGCGTCGAAGGACAGGACGCGATCCTTGCCCTCACCCGAAACCGTCACGTTGGAGATGACGGGAGCCTGCGTGTCCAGAATGACGCTGTAGCTGATGGCCTGGGTCGCGGGCGACGGGCCGTAGGTCGAGGCCTCGATCGTCAGCGTGTAGCGCCCGTCCGGCAACTCGGTGCCGTCCGGCGCGTAGCCGTTGAACCAGGGGTCGCAGCCCGGCGCGGAGTCCTCGACCGTGCGTGGCGAGCGCGTGTGCACGTCGTAGATGGACCGATCCGCGCGCCCGCACGTGAAGGAGCGGATCATCTCCCCGGCCTCGTTCCTAAAGGTGTAGGTCAGCGAGGGAACGGAGCGCAGCAGCACCGTGCCCGGGGTAACGACGGTCCGGGCGTCCTCGTGCGTGGAGCGCGAGATGACGAGGAGGTCGGGATTGACCCCGTTGATCATCCTCTCGTCCTCAACGTCGAAGGGGCTCTGCTGGCCGAAGGGCAGGCGCCCATTCATGAACGTCGACCCGTATCCGCTGATGTGGTTGTCCGGGGTAACCAGGTCGAAGATCGCAGGCGCACCCCAGGAGCCGTAGAAGCCCACGTAGGGGACGGTGAGGTTCGGAGCGCCGTCGGCGCCCGTAAAGGTGACCGCGCCGTCGATGAACGTGCCCTTGGGCGTGTTCTCCGCAGCGTACGAGGCGAAAGCCTCGCGCGGGGTCACGGTGACGGTCACGGTGGCAGTTCCCTTGGCGGGCACGGTCACCGATTCGGAGGAGAAGGTCAGGTCGATGCCCTGCCCCGCCCAGTTCGTCGAGTGGTGCGTAAACAGCATGCTCGCGACCTTTTCGGACAGCGCTTGCCCGCCCAGCGTGTAGGTGTGGGCGGTGTCGGAGACGTTCGTCAGGGTGACCTGGAAGGTCCACCCGGAGGTTCCGTCACCCAGGTCGGCCTTGGGCCGAGAGGGATTCTCGGCGCCCACGACGCTCGGGAACACGGACGAGGTCGTGGCCCCCAGCGCGTCGATGAGGCCCGCTCCCACTCGTCGCGGCGAATAGTAGGTGCCATTGTTCTGTTCCGCGTCCACGATCGGGCGCGCGGTGCCCATCAGAAGCTTCGTGACGACGGCGTCTTTCTCGGCGGCAGACAGGCCCACAAACGCCGGGTCGGACGCCACGCGCTGACGCACGAGGGTAGCGACCGCGCCAGCCTGAGCCGAGGCCTCGGCCGTGCCGGACAGTCGATCGTAGTAGTTGCCGGGGGTCGCGGACATAACCGCGCCGCCGGGGGCCGCGACCTCGGGCTTGAGCCGCAGGTCGGCGGTCACGCCCGTGGAGGAGAAGTCGGAGGCGTGGACCCCCTCGGGCACGGTCAGGATCGTGGAGGCGGAGACGCCAACCTCGATCGATCCGCTCTCCGAGGCCTTAATCGCGTCGTAGAGGCGGTTGCGGTCCGAGGTCGTAATGGTCGCCATCGGCAGGTTGAACCAGCGATCGACCGACCACTTGATGGGGGTCTCGCTGTCGTACCAGTGTCCGAGCAGAACGCCGGCGGGCTTGCTGGTGAGGGACTTGAGGGCCTTGATCTTGTGCTTGACCTCCACCGAGTTACCGCGCGAGTCATTGCCGCCCAGTTCCTCGAGGAGGATCGTGCGCGACAGGTCCCCGTAGTCCGTTCCGAGGTGCTTGGCCAGGTCCTCGCTCGAGCCGTTGCCTGCGTAGACCACGCGGTACGTGCCCTCGGCGAGGGTGTCGAATCCGGGGCCGTCTCCCTTGCTCATGCGTCCCAGGGGGCGGTAGCCGATCAGGTGATCCCCGAAGGTGAGGGCACCCATGATCTCCTGCTCGTTGACCGAGGCCACGGCGAGGGTCGAAGAGAAGGCCGCGGGGAAGCCGAGCGCGCCGTTGTCAGGATCGTCCGCTCGACCGTAGCTCTCGACGTCACCGGCGGGCGCGTAGACGGTCGTGCCCTGCGCGCCGAGGGCCTCGTAGACGTGGGAGTAGAGGGACGCGGCGTCGTCCGTCAATCCCTCGGTCTTGGAGAAGGAGACCGAGACGACGTCGGGCTTGAGGACCATCGCGTCATCGAGCGCGGCCAGGAGGTTGACGTCGCTCGCACTGTTGCCCGGATCCTTCGTCACCTTCGCAACGATGAGCTGCGCCTCGGGTGCCGCTCCGGAGAACTGCCCGCCGTTGGCGGCCGCGAGCGCTGCGACGTGCGTGCCCTGGTTGTTGGCGCTGCGGGCTCCGTCGCCGCCTTCCTCCGTGGCCAGCACGTCGGTGTCCCCGTCACCGTAGTCGTAGGCGAAGGGGATCTTGGGGCTCACCCAGACGCCGCCCTTGCCGGCGCCCAACTGCGAGGCGAGCGAGGCCACCGATTCCTGCGTGAAGCGCAGTGACGCTGCATCCATGTCGCCGGCAAAAGCCTGGTGTGAGGTATCGATGCCGCTGTCGATGAGCTCGATGACCTGCCCCTGGCCCTTCTGGACAAGGCCGTCGGCCCGCATCATCTGGGCCGCTGCACCGGTGGCTGCATCCGACTCGTCGCCCCCGGCGACGGCTCGATAGCCGCCGGAAATCTCTTCATCCGTAGCGAACGTGTGACTGCCGTCGAGGAAGGCACCCTTGACGCCGGCCGTCGCCTTGATGGCGCCAAGCGTCGAGGCGGGCGCCTGGATCGCAAAACCGTCAAAGGCATGGTGGTAGTCGCGCACGTCGGAGATGGTCGCACCGGGGCTGGCCGCTGCTACGGCTTCGCCGATGCGTTTCTTCATCTGCGCGTAGTACGCGGCGTGGTCGGCCCCGGCGTCGCCCGCCTCGAGCTGGACGATGATCGTCGCCGGGGAGTCGTTGGCGCCCTGCTGGGGCGACGAGGCTTGGGTGGCGTCGGCCTCGTCCGCGAAGGCGGCGGGCACGCCGATCGTGGTGAGCGCGAGGGCGCCGGCCGCTATGAGCGTCAGCGCTGCGCGTCGGTAGTGGAACATTGTCGGCTCGCTTTCTTCACACCTAAAGTGTTGAGCTGCATGAGGGTGAGTGATCGCGCGTCACATCCCTGTGGGGCGCGATAGGGCGGGCGGAGCGTATGCGGTGCCCGCGTCGCCTTGCGAGCGCGCCCGCTCCCCCGGCATGAGTCCGGGCGGGGCGGGCGCGACGCATGGGTAGTCCTTCGGGTCAGCGGGTCAGCGGATCAACTTGCCGTTGTCGGCGAATCGGTAGTACTTCCACACGATCCACAGGCGTCCGGTCGCCATCTGGCCGCTGCCGGGCTTGAGGTAGTACCAGGAGCCCTCCTCGTAGTGCCATCCGGTCTTCATCTTCCCGTTGGCGGGGTTCAGGTAGTACCAGTGCGAACCGTCTTCGACCCATCCCGTGGCCATCTGGCCACTTCCGGGGGTCAGGTAGTACCAGGAGACTCCATCGAGGACCCAGCCGGTGGCCTGCGCACCGGACAGCGCGTGGTAGTACCAGGTGCCCCGCTCGAAGACCCAGCCCGTGCGCATGTAGCCGTCCGCGTCGAAGCGGTAGACCTGGCCGTCGATGGTCTTGGCCATGTTCGAGGGGTAGGTGCCGTCCGCGTAGCGGTACCACCAGCCGCGAGCGCCCCACGTCCACGTGCCATGAGCGGGAACGGAGTCGGAGTCGGCCTTGACGGTCACGGTCGCCGAGGTGACGACGTGGGGATCCTGACGCACATCGAGACGCAGGGTGGCGTCGGCGCTGGTCGGGGTCCAGGTGTAGGAGGCGGTGGACGAGCTCTCATCCGAGCTACCCTGCATCGATTCCCAGTCCTGGAGAACCGCCTCCGTGCCGTCGCCGCCGATCTGCACGACGCGCATCTGGCGTCCGCCCAGAGTGCCGCCCTGCGCGGAAATGTTCACGGTCGTCGGCGTGCCAACGGAGGTGGTGAGCGTGTATCCGGGCCCGGCCTCGTTGATGCCGGTGCCCGACACACTCACCTGGGGGGTCGTGTACTCGAAGAGGCTAGCGGTGTTGTAGCCAGCGTTCTTCATGGCCGTCTCGGTAAGCGTCCATGCCTTCGAGCCCTTGGGGGCGGCAACATAGATTTCGGTGCCCGCCTTGAGGTCCGAGTCCATGTCTTCCGCGAGCTTGATCTCCTCGACGGTCGAGGGCAGCACCAGGACGCGGGGAGTGTCGAACCAGAAGGTGAAGTGGGTCATCCCCTCGCCGAAGTATGCGCTGTCCGGGCGGCCGTTGGAGGCCTTGCCTCGTAGTAGAACTCGCCGTCGTTTCCGCCGCGCACGATGATGTGGCGCGGGCTGGTGGTGCCGCGCGGGGTCATCCACAGTTCCGTGACCTGCGAGCCCAGCTCGATCGTATCCAGGCCGTTGCCCACCAGGCCGCG
>CAKMQM010000288.1:0-3437 GCA_927911615.1 uncultured Xylanimonas sp. | reverse complement strand
GTCCCAGGGCAGCAGCGCGATCAGCAGGATGACGGAGCCGACGTAGAACACGAGGATACGGGTGACGACCGAGCGAATCGCGCTGCTCATGGCGGCGCGGGGGTCCTCGGCCTCGGCGGCTGCGATCGTGACGATCTCCAGGCCACCGAAGGACGTGATGACAGCCAGGAGAGCGACCGCGATACCCGACAGTCCGTTGGGCGCGAAACCGTTGTGTCCCAGCACGTTCTGCAGCACGCCCTCGTGACCCGGCAGCGGGCCGACAATCGCCGTGCGCGCAACCAGGTACACGCCCACGACCAGGAAGGCGACGATCGCGACGATCTTCACCATCGACAGCCAGGCCTCGATTTCGCCGTACTGACCGGCGGACAACAGGTTAATGCCACCAATAACAACGACAATTACGAGGGCAACCACCCACTGCGGAACTGAGGGGAACCAGCCGACAAAGAACGTCGCCGCGCCCGTCACTTCCAGGCCCGACACCATGATCAGCATGACCCAATACAGCCACCCGATCGTGAACCCGGCCCACCGACCGATTCCGGCCTCGGCATAGGAGGAGAAGGAACCCGTCGACGGCAGGGACGAGGCCAGCTCGGCAAGGGCCAGCATGACCGATACGACGATGATGGCCGCCAGGGCGTAAGACACGATGACCGCCGGACCGGCTGATGGATCGCGGAACCCGTGCCCAGGAAGAAGCCGGCGCCAATGGCGAGGCCCAGGGCCATCATGGACAGGTGCCACGTCTTGAAATGTTTACGCCCAGCGGGGGCCGACGCGGCGGGAGTTGACGAATCGGGTGTTGATTTGGGAGTCACACCGCCATACTAACGCTTGCCCCCACGCAGAGCTTTTAACTGTGAATATGTGAGAGTGATGGTCCACTCGCGGGTCTGGGGGAGCTTCCAGCGGCGCCAGTGCGCCATTCCCGTGAACACGAGGCCCACGATGATGGACGCGCCCATGCCCAGGACCGGCTGGCCCATGTGCCAGAAGACGACGGTGACCAGCGAGCACGCGAACGCGGGGGTCGCGTAGAGGTTGTTGCCGCCGAAGACGCGCGGCACCAGTCCCGCGGAAATATCACGGACCATGCCGCCGCCGATCGCCGTCATGATGCCCATGAGGATCGCCGGCATGATCGCGAACCCCGCGTCGAGGGTCTTGATCGCGCCGGTCGCGCTCCAACAGCCCAGCACCATGCCGTCGGCGATCACGAGGAGCACCGACCACACGCGCGAATCCATGCGGAAAGCCATCGCGATGAGAGCGCCGATGATCGCGAACCCCAGGTAGTAGGGGTCCGTAATGGCGACGGGCGCTCCGGTGCGCGTCGTCAGGAGCAGGTCACGGATCATGCCGCCTGCGAGCGCCGTCATGATCGCGAGAATGCAGAAGCCAACGGCGTCGAAGTTGCGTTCTCGGGCAACTTTGCCGCCGAGGATGCCGTTGAGGAGAACGCCCATGAGGTCAATGGCTCGGAAGACCTCGGGCAGGGAGTTGTTCAGCGCGTCGAGCAGGTGCATGGCGATCCGGAGGAGTCGATGAGTGTCGTTGTTCATATGCTACAGGGTTTGTCGTTCTGTCAGCGAGAGCCGCGGCCATGCCGTCTCGCGCGGCCACCTGGTGCGACAATGTCCCCATGACTGCACTCTTCGCCGGGCTCACGACCCTGGATGTCCTGCACCGACTCGACCACGTGCCGGACCCTTTTCTGAAGGTCACGTCGACGGACTTCACGATGGCCGCCGGCGGTCCCGCGACGAACGCGGCCGTCACGTACGCGGCGCTGTGCGCGGCCTCGCGCGCTCTTTCCGGTCCTGAGGACGAGGCCGGGGCCTCCTCTTGCACTTTGGTTCCCTCCGAGGAGGCGCCCACGCTGTTGACAGCGCTCGGCGAAGGCCCCGTTGCCGCCTTCCTTGCGGCCGACCTGGCGGCCGTGGGTGTGCGCGTCGTGGATGCGACGGCCCCGGCCTCGTCCCCGGCGTCGCGCGAGCCCGCCGTGTCCTCGATCATCGAGCACCCGAGCGGCCGAATGGTGGCCTCTACGAACGCGCGGCTCGACGCGGACGCGGAGCGGATCGCAGCAGACCTACCTGAGCGCGCGGGCGCGGTCCTCATCGACGGGCACAACCCGGCGCTCGCGCATGCCGCCCTCACCCTCGGCGTGCCCGAGGTCGACGGGGAGGACCCGTTCGCCCCGCTCGAGGCGCGCCCGCCGCACCCGCGCATCCTGGACGGCGGCTCATGGAAGGACTGGCTCACTCCCCTGCTGGGCTTCGTCGACATCGCAGTCGTCTCGGAGGATTTCGCGCCGCCGCTGATGGCGCGCCCAGACGGGGCGCAGGTCGCCGAGTTCCTGCGAGGCTTCGGCATCACGCGCACTGTGCGCACGCGCGGGGATCACTCCGTGCAGTACTGGTGGGACGGCACCAGCGGCGAGGTTCCCGTCGAAGCCGTCCCATACGCGTCCACGCTGGGGGGCGGGTGATGCTTTCCATGGGGCTTTCACATGGGCGATCGAGCGCGGCGGGGACGCCGACCCGGAGCGCCTCATCCGCTTCGCGTCGTCCGTGGCCGCAGTGTCTGTGTCTTCCTTCGGCACGAGGCAGTGGCTGGCTTCCCCGGCTCTCGCGGAGCTGGTGCGCGGCTGGTAGGTGGTGGCTGAGGAGGCACACCAGTAGTTCTAGTTCTGCCTCCCTCCGTGCGGGTCGCCCCTGGGACAACGACTGCCAAAAGGCGGCCTTCCTGGTACCGATAGGGCCATAACTTTCCCCGCTCGCTACCTTGCGGGCCAACCCCGGTACAAAACTCGCCCAGCACTGGGCGTTCTTGGGCCAACCCGGTACAAAACTCGCCCAGCACGCCATAAAACGCCGATTTTCGGCTATTTCTCGAGCGCTGGGCGAATTTTGTCACGCTCACACCCACCACCAGGCCCTGCTGGGCGAACTTTTTTGCGCACTGGACACTGTGACGTGGCGACTTTGAAACCAATGACACCTCTGCAACCACTAATACAGGCCAGCATGAAACCGCCGTCACCAATGCGCGCCCCTGAATAGCAACCGTTGAAACCAACAACACCAATGCAGCCGAAAAACGCACCAAAAACGCCCATTTCTCACCCGCAAAGGCGATGGCGGTTTCAGTTGAGGCTCGGCCGGCGCCCACAAAGGCGACAGCGGTTTCAGACAACCGGGCCACCCGGTCGACAGGGCCTGGCCGCAGCGCCCGCGGGCAGCAACGACACCACCGCCTCCCAAATTTCGCACGTAATTTATCGTGGTCATTTTTCGACACACCCCAAAACGTTGCAATTCCAATGATGCAAATTCAATGTTTGAACAAGCCGCAGGGGAATTACGTGCGAAATTGAGGATAGAGCGCGCTTTTGAGGCACGAGGCCGGCCGGGCTTCGAGACGAC
>CAKMQM010000287.1:0-7509 GCA_927911615.1 uncultured Xylanimonas sp. | reverse complement strand
GAAGGTGTCGATGCCGTCGGAGATTTCGATGTTCGTCTCGAGGAGGGCGTTGGCCTGCTCGGCGGCGGCTTCGGCGTTCTCGGTGGTGATGGAGGGTTCCATCTGGCGCACGCTGACGTCCTGGGTGACGGAGGCGAGGGTGGCTCCCGCCTGCTTGACGGCGGAGGCGACGTCCTCGGTGGACACGCCGTTTCCGTTCTGCGCGGGGGTGAAGGTGAAGGATTCGCCGTCCTCGGCAACAACAACCGCAGCGTCCTTCATTTCCGAGGTGAGGGTCGAGTTCGCGGTCGCGGCGAGCTTCTTGATGGATTCCTCGCTGACGGTGACGACGGGCTCGACGTTACGCTTGGAGAACAGGGCGCTGACGAACGCGGGAAGGGACGTGGAGCCCTTCATGGCGGCGTCGGCGGTCTCGTCGGCTTCGACCGTGATGCCTGCTTCGTTAAGCGAGGCCTGCGTGGTCTTGCCTTCGACGGTGAGCGTGACGGTCGCGGCGTCGGCGCGCTCGTTGACGGCGGCGATCACCTGGTCGCGGGTCATGCCCGCGACGGGCGTGCCGGCGACGGTCGTGCCCGGCAGGGCGCGTCCGGAGTAGTTGGCCGCATACACGATGCCGGCGCAGACGACGAGGAGGACGAGGGCGCTCACGACGCCGATCGCCCATCTGGTTTTCAGGGATAGTTTTTTAAGCATCGTTTCCTATCGTATAACCTCACGCATGCCCGCGCGAAAATTCCGTTGAATTTTCAGCTGCGTTCTCTGCCACAGGGAAATTGGCACAATCTCGCCATTTCAACCGACAAACGTGATTATTGCCGCGAGGCCCCTCACCACCTGCGACAACGCGAGCCTTTATCCTGGTTGTATATGCGTTCGCCGTCGACTTTGGGAGGCTCATCATGGCTGCGCCGCGACTTCTTGTTGTGCCCGGAGGCACCGCTATTGGCGCTGTCGCTCTGGCGAATGCGTCGATCCACAAGCTCGTTGAGCTGTACGAGGAGCGCCAGGCGGACCCCAATCATCCGGCGCCGCACACGGTTGTCATCCTGCGCGCCCCGGAAGATGTGCCCCCGGCGACGCTGCGAGGCTCCGCGGTGACGCCCGAGGAGGCTTTCCCCGAGGACCGCTACCCCGGCCTCGCCGAGGCGATCAACGCGGACCCGAATTTCTTCGACGGTATTGACCTGGTCGTCCCGACGTCGGGTCGAGCGCGGGCAGCCCGCGCCTCGTTGGCCTGTCGATCGAGGCGCTCATGGCCTCGGCGAAGGCGACCGAGCTGGCCCTGGAGGGCCCGGGCCGTTGGATCCTGGCGATGCCGGCGCACCACATCGCGGGCGCGATGATCCTACTGCGCGCGGCGGTCGCGGAGACGAACCCGCAGATCGTCGACACCTCCGAGGGTTTCGACCCCCGCGCCCTCTTACCCGCAATTCAGGGCGCCACGCAGGACGAGATGCCCGGCTACCTGTCGCTCGTGCCACCCAGCTCGCCCAGTGCCTCGACGCTGGCGAGGAGGTCGTGGGGCCGATGCGCTCGCTGGCGGCGATCCTCGTGGGTGGGGCGGCGACCAACCAGCAGCTGCTCGCACGCGCCACCGAGGCGGGCCTGAAGGTGCGCCTCACCTACGGCATGACGGAGACGGCGGGCGGCTGCGTGTACGACGGCAAGCCCCTGCCGGGCACATCGGTGCGCGCGGTGGATTGGGACGGGCGCACGCGCCTGGCGATCCACGGCCCGACGCTCATGACGCGCTACCTGGACGCGGAGAGCCCCTTCTTCGACGAGGGCGGCCACCGTTGGCTGCTCACCGGGGACCTGGGCATTATCCGGGCTTCGGGGACGGTGGAGGTGCGCGGCCGGGCGGACGACGTGATCGTCTCGGGTGGTCTGTCGATCGCGCCGGGGCCGGTGCGCCGCGCGGTGCGTTCGTTCGACGGCATTTCGGACGCGTGGATTCTGGGCACCCCGGACGAGAAGTGGGGCCACGTCGTGACCGCGCTCGTGGTTGTCGATCAGATGCCGTCGGACTCGCTGGAGATGGCGGAGCTCGGCTCGGCGATCCGCGAGCACGCGGCGGCGCACATCGGGCGCGCGCAGGCTCCTCGCCGGATTGTGGCCGTCGAGGCCCTCCCCTACCTGGGCTTCGACAAGATCGACCGCACCGCCGCCGCGCAGGCCGCGGCCGAGGCCTCGGGCACCGAGCGGGAGTGGGTGCGCTAACCCGCTGCCCGGACCCGCGCCCGCTCCAACTACACTGGTGGGCATGGCTTCCGTTTCTGACTGGATTGAAGGCGCTCGCCTGCGCACCCTCCCTGCCGCCGCTGCGCCCGTGATCGTGGGCTCTGCCGCCGCGCACTACCTCGGGGGTTTCAGCGCGGGGCGCGCTGCCCTGGCGCTGCTGGTGGCGCTGGCCCTACAGGTGGGGGTCAATTACGCGAACGACTATTCGGACGGCATTCGCGGCACGGACGACAACCGCAAGGGGCCTGCACGCCTGACGGGCGGCGGCCTCGCCAAGCCAAAGACGGTCCTGGCGGCCGCGCTCGGTTCGTTCGCGGTGGCCGGCGTGGCGGGCCTCGCCCTGGTTGCCATGTCAGGCACCTGGTGGCTGATCGCTGCGGGCGCCGCGGCGGTCGTGGCCGCGTGGTTCTACACAGGCGGTAAGCACCCGTATGCGTACATGGGCATCGGCCTGTCCGAGCTGATGGTCTTCGTGTTCTTCGGCCTCCTCGCGTGCGTGGGCACGACGTGGACGCAGGTGCAGTCGGCTCCGTGGTGGCTGTGGATGAGCGCGTCGGCGCTGGGCCTGCTGTCGGTGGCGCTGCTGATGGCCAACAACATCCGAGATATTCCGACGGACCGCGAGTCGGGCAAGATGACGGCCGCCGTGCGCCTGGGCGATCGCCCGTCGCGCTGGGTGTTTGCGGCGTGCGCGTGGCTTCCCGTCGCGTTGATCGTCGTGCTGGGCGTCGCGGTGGGGCTGCACCCCTTCGCGACGGGCGCGCTGGGCGTGGGCGCGGGAGCGTGGGCTGCCGGAGTGAGCCTCCCGGTCCTTACCGGTGCTTCGGGCCGCGAACTGATCACGTGCTGCGCAACACCGGTTTTTTCACGCTCTCATGGAGTATCCTCGCGGCCGTTGCCCTCGTGATTTCCTAGTTTTTCATGGATGAGGCCGGGGATCCGCATGCTGTTAAGGCCTCGCTGGACGCTGAAAAACTACCATCTGTCAGATAGGATGACCTACAACACTACTCACCGTTTAGCGGAGGCCACGATGAGCAACGATTCCTACATGCCGGGCGAGCACGCCCCGATGGGCACGGTCGCCCTGGGTCCGGTGATGAAGCCGTGAACTGGACAGACATTCAGCAATGGGAGTCGGCACCGCTTCAACGTTACGCGATCAGTTGTGAGCGAAAGCAGCGTCAAATGCGGTCAGCAGCTGATCTGCTTGCGGCCAATATCGGAGGCCTGATCAGCTCCGGACAAACCGTTCAGGCGGCACAGGAAGCCTTAAACAAGCAGCTCACAGCCATCGAGCTGAAAGTGAATCACCTGATCAGCACTGCCGAGATCTGCAGCGCTGGAGTGCAGGGGATCAACGAGGTTCGAGCGAACGTTGAGGACGCTCTACAGCTGGCCAACACATGGCGTATGACCATCGATTCAGTTGGCAACGTGTCAATAGATAGGCGTCAAGTCAAGCAGCTCCTGAAGGAAGGGCGCGATCTTGGCGAAATTCAGGCGACGGTCGAGCGGACACAGCGGCGAGTAGACAAAGCACTGAAGCAAGCACAAGATCTCGTCAACTCTCTTTCACAGAAGATCTCGTCCCTGAGCGCAGGGACATTCGACAATGGCGTGAACTACTCTGCCAGACTCAAGGCACCTCCCACGCTTCCCCCTGCCGGCGCTTCTGCACAGGAAGTCGCTTCCTGGTGGAGTTCTTTGTCTGACGAGGAGAAACAGCGGATGATCGTCGAGCACGCCGACGTGATCGGCAACCTCGAGGGTGTCGACTACACGTCGCGCAATCAAGCGAATCGCATCATGTTGCCCATCCGCCGCAAGGAAGTCATGAGAGAAGCAGCGCGCTACGAACAGACTCTCGGTCCGAACCCAACAGATGAGCAACGCGCGGAGATGGATCGACTCCGCAATCGCGTTCGTGCAATTAGGCAGATCGAAGATACGCTGAAGAAGGAGAGCAGCGACGGGTACCCCGCTACCTCATGTCCCTCGACACCTCCGGAGCGAATGTCCTCGCGGCAATTTCGCAGAATAACCCCGACAATGCCGACCACATCGGCGTGATCGTCCCCGGCATGACCACCAGCGTCGCAGGTAACAGCGAAGGTGGCTCCATCCTCGATTACGACGGTCACGCTACGGTCATGCGAGAAGCAGCGAAAGACGCAGCAAATCCTGGTGAAACGGTCGCGATGGTCGAGTTCTTTGGATACGACGCTCCCCCATCTGTGGTGGAAGCATCAAATACCGTGATGGCCACCTTTGGCGCACACAAGCTCGCCAGTTTCCTGAACGGCATCGACGCAGTGCGCGAGCACGGGGCCGGCGACGCACACATCACCGTCGCCAGCCACTCCTACGGCTCAACCACCGCTGGTATAGCGGCAACGCTTGTCGGCGATGGCGTCATCGACGACCTGGTTCAATTCGGCTCGCCCGGCTCGGGTGTCCAGGACGTGGGCGAGTTCCACGTTCCCGAAGGACACATGTACGTCAGTGCAGCCCCTTATGTGAACGACATGGTCCAAGGTGTCGGCCCAGACGTAATGTTTGGAAAGAACCCCACAGAAATGGACGGGTACAAGCATCTCTCGGGCAATGCCGGCCCCATCGTATGGAAAAAAGTACCTGGGTACGACTGGGATGTTCGCTATCCAGACCCATTCGGTCTACATAGCGCTTATTTCAAGAAAGATACCGAGGCAAATAAGCACATTGCTAGCGTCATCGGAGGGAATCCGAAGGTATGAGAAAGCTCGTCGCGATCCCTCTCACGTTTTTGTCACTCATCTTGTGCGCCGCGTGCGCACCGTTTTTTGGAGGACTCATGCAGTCACCCGCCCCCCCAGGTAAAGTCCGTCGAGGCCTTCCAGCGCGACCTCGCAGCCCACCATTATTGCCGCGCGTAACGAGCTCGTCACCGCCGAGAACTTCATTGCCTACGTAAACGGAGACTTCATCGACAGTTTCATGTCCGCCCAGGGCCCGCAGTATTCCGTCCACACTCGCCTGTATTACTTTAGCGACCTGGACACGGACCATATCCGCGACACCTACAACAAGCGCCTCCTCCCCCTCGGATTCGAGCTAACCGAGGAACGATGGACCTCCAACGGGGTGGATATTGTCCAGCTCCTCTGGACCAACGAGGAGTACCACGCTGCCGTAGTGTCAACGTCACGTCTCGGCGAGCAAACCTCTACCCGCTACTACACGGTCGGCACCCCCTCGGACGGATCCAACGGTGATCCCATGAAGATGATCAACCAGCCCGGGCGCACCCCCGACTGGTTCGACCCCAACCTCCCTCCAGCAGATCAGAAATGACACAGCAGGCACCGGCACACCGACGAGCACGTCCTCTCACCTTCCTCGCGTGCGCCCTCCTGGCGCTGTGCACGGCCTCGTGCGCACCGTTTTTCGGAGGATCCATGAACCCGTTTAGCCCCCAGGTGAAGTCCGTCGAGGCTTTCCAGCGCGACCTCGAGCCCGCCATCATTGCCGCGCGCAACGAGCTCGTCACCGCCGAGAACTTCATGGCGTACAAGGACAGCTATTCGATCGGCACTTATGACGAAGATGGCAAGACCATCTGCTCGTTCCAGTCGCGCATGTTCTTCTTTACCGAGCTGGACACAGACCGTATCCGTGACACCTACAACAGGCACTTGCTGCCCCTCGGATTCAAGTTATCCGAAAAACGCTGGTCATCCGGCGGAGTTGAGATCGTTGACTACCTATGGATCAACGACGAGTACCACGCCGTCGTCTCAGCGACGACGCGACTCGGAGAACAGACCTCCACGTACTACTACACCGATGACACGCTCTCAGACGGGTCCACTGGCAACCCGCCGCAGCTGATCGACCAGCCAGGACGCATCCCCGACTGGTTCGACCCCAACCTTCCGCCCTCAGGACAGGGATGATGCAACGAGCAATCGCACGCCGACGAGCACGTCCTCTCACGTTCCTCGTCTGCGCCCTCCTGGCGCTGTGCACGGCCTCGTGCGCGGAGTACTTCGGTGGTACTCCGGGGATGAATCCATGGCATGCTGAGCAGCTTCAGCAGGCAGGACAGATGCACTCCATCGAGGACTTTGGACGCGATATCGAGCCGACCCTGATCCAGGTACGCAACGAGCTCATCAACGAGAACAACTTTGAGCTGCGCCATGGAGAAGATGGGATTTCCAGCCAACCAACGGGAGATCAAACGCTCTACATCCTCGATTCCCCAACCATTTATTTTCTTGAAGACAATGTCGACAAGGTACGGACGGCGTTTGAAAGTCATCTGATCCCTCTCGGCTTCACCGTCACGGTGGACGAACAAATGACAGACCACGAAGGAAAATTAACTTGGATCATCGCACGGAACCCCACCTACGGGATTAGCGCCAGCGCCTACATCCGTGACTCCAAGCGTTCTTCCTTCGACTACGGGACCGAATTGCTCAGCTCCGATGGATCAACGGACGACCCTCAGCAGCTCGCTGACATCCCGGGCCGCCGGCCCGACTGGCTCATCCCTACCCCCACCACCTGACGCGCATATGCGATACACACGACCACTCGTGCTCGCGCTGCTCCTGTCCTAGCAACGAGGCCGGTGCTGCTCTGCGCTCCCTCACTGTCAGCGCCCGCGGCGGTAGAGGTATTCGTGCAGCCAGTCGCCCGCGATGCCGGTCGCTGCTGCGACAACGCAGATGAGGGCGATGGCCCGGAAGGCACCCGAGGCGAGCATCGGCGTGAACACGCCGATGCCAATTGCGGCGCTTCCCTGCATGGCGAGGTCGTTCATGGCGACGGCACGCCCGTTCTGGCCCGGAGCGACAGTCGCGAACACGGTGTCGTAAATGGGCGTGAACAGGGCGCCAAAGCCCGCGTAGATGAAGCACATGGCGGCTGTGATGACCCACGGCCCCATGCTCATGCACAGCGCAATGAGAGCGGTGCCCACAAGGATGAGGGTCACGCACGCGCGCACGGTGCGGCCGCGCCCAATACGAGCCATGACGGCACCCGACGTCATGGCGGTGGCCAGGGCGACGCAGTAGGCGGGCAGCAGGCGCACGGAGACCTGCGCGGGCGTGAACCCGTAGTTGGCGGCGCCGATGCCGTTCATGAGGGCGCGACCGTGAAGTTCATGCAGTAGACGATCAGGATGAGGCTGATCGAGCGCGCCCACGGCACGTTCGTGAAGAAGGAACGCGTGATGAAGGGGGCGCGCGCACGCCCGATGTAGCGCCAGAAGAG
>CAKMQM010000286.1:0-5192 GCA_927911615.1 uncultured Xylanimonas sp. | reverse complement strand
GGTCCGTTGGCGAGCTTCCAGGAGTTGGAGACCGCGGGGGTCAGGTGGATCTTGGTGGCGTCCGTGGTGCCCTTGTTGGTGACGGAGACCTTGAGGACGGTTTCGCCCCAGTTCTCGTCGCCGACGATGGGCAGAGAGTTGCGATCCATGCCGGACAGGGCGTTCTTCGGGTAGGCCTCGTCACCTTCGCGTTCGATGCTCACGTCGAGGGCCGAGGAGGCCTGGGAGGTGAGGGTGAAGACCGAGTGGCTGTCGACGGTGACGTCGAGCGGCAGCTGGGCGACGGTACCTTCGGCAGTCTTCTCGCCACCGTTGGGGCGGCGCGACAGGTAGCCGGAGTCGATGACGCTCAGGTACTGGTTCGTCATGGCGTTACGCAGGCGGAAGCCATCACCGGCGGGTTCGGCGACCCACTTCTGGGGGTTACGCGTCGCGTAGTCGCCCTGGAACGTGGGGGTGAACTCCTGGCTCGTGTCGGCGCACGCGTAGGCGGTTACCGGGTGTCCGGGGGTCGTCGACACGTGTGACTCGGAGTTAGGCGTTTCCTCGGAGTAGACGGCGAGGCAGCGGTTCGCGTTGACCGAGCGGATCTGGTAGTAGCCGTCGGGCGTGGCGGTCAGATCCCAGTTATCGGAGGTAGTTCCCGCGGTCGGGGTACCACCCGACACGCTCAGGGCTCGTCCATCGGCCAGTGCGATCGTGTACTGGCCGGGGGCGAGGGTATCGCGCGTGGGGTCGACGTAGGTGGAGGGCTCACCCAGGGCCTTGATGCGCGCCTTGAAAGCCGCAACGTTTCCGTCGGCCTTGGGGGTCTTTGCGTTCCAGAACATCTGGGCGCCGTAGCGCAGGCCTTCAGTGACCCATGCTTCGGTCTCATGGTCGGTGACCTTGCCGTGGCCACCCTGCCAGATGGAGACCTTGCCGCCGCGGATGGAGGCGTCGGGCACCGTGTAGCCATCGTTCTGGTAGAACGAGTTCATCGTCCACGTTCCGTAGACGCCTTCCAGGCCCTTTACCTGCATGACGTAGGAGGACGGCTGATCACGGTAGTAGTACAGGGCGGAGGAGGCGTTCACGAGGGTGTAACCCGCGTCAACGAGATCCTTGGCGGGCAGGCCGCGGTTGGCGTCCTTCTTGCTGGACTCGCCCTTGCCCCAGTATTCGATGATGACGTCCTTGTCGACCGGGATGCGCGAGATGTCGGCGATGCCGTCGTTCCACACGCGCAGCGTGCCGCCGCGAGACTTGACGTGCGCGTTGACCTTGTTGATGAAGTCGTTGAACGCAGCGTCGAAGGTCATGGACTGGTCGCCGTAGTGGTTGCGGATCTGCTGGAGGTACTTCTTGAACTCGCCGGGGCCCTGCTTGAAGAAGAACTCGTCGGCGCCCATGTGCCATTCGGTGGAGCCGAAGGTGTCCATGTACTCGTCGATGAGGTCGAAGTAGAACTGCTGGGCGGCGGGATCGATGAAGTTGAGGTGGTTGGGGCTCTTCTTGCCGGAGTCGTCGGAAACCTGGTACTGCGGGAAGTTGCCGAGGATAGTGCCGGTGTGGCCGGGGGCGTTGAGCAGCGGGACGACGCGAACGCCGACCTCGCGGCCGTGCTCGACGATGGCCTTGACTTCATCCTTCGTGTAGTAGGAGAAGGAGGTGGTGGCGGGGTACTTGTCGGACTTGATGCGCAGCTCGAGGGACAGGTAGTTCATCTTCAGGTCGGACATGCGGTCGATCTGTCGGGTAATCCAGTCCGGGGTGATGTGGGTGCCGCAGGCGCACAGGGTGGCACCACGGTCGGCGAAGCGCGGGATGTCGGTGATGCTTCCGGCGGGCACGGTGCCCTGGCCGGCGCGCACAGCCTGCTCGATGGTGCGGGCGCCCCACAGGAGGCCGGCGCGGGTGGCAGCCACGACCTGGGCGCCATTTGCGTTGACGGTCAGCTGGTAGCCCTCATCACCGAGGTCGGTGCGGGACGCGTTAATCGTGAGGGAGACGGCGTTGGAGGCGGGGGCCGCGCCGGTACCCTCGGTGATGCCGGTGATGCCGGCGTCGGTGAGAGCGCGGCTCAGCAGGGCGCTGACGCCGGCAGCGTCGGCGGAGTCAGTGCGGACAATCTGCAGGCCGCTGGCAGGGGTCCAGGAGCCCGAGGCCGGGGCCCATCCTTCGAGGGAGGGGATGGTTCCGGGGACCTGGCTGGCCGCCTGCGCGTTCAGGTGGGAGGTCAGGGGGACGAGGACCGCGGCAACGAGGGCGCACACGGACGTGAGGATGAGTGCGACTTTCGCTCGGGTGCGCGCGAGCCGCGGCGCCCGCGCATGGCTTGGCGATGACTGAGGCATTAATTCTCCTATTCAACGGTTTGCTTCCACGCAAACTGTCCAAAGCCCGAATTAAAACGGATGCTCCGTATCCATTCCGACTACTTTTTGCCTTGCAAATGCTATCAAAGATCGGAGGATAAAAACAATAGAAACGGTAAAATATCAGTTGGTCAGCGAGAATATCGGCCAACCGGGTTAATTAGTGCATTTCAGTTTGACACTTTGCCCACAAGCTACTAGCTTTGTGTGCCCTCCAGACGCGACGCATGCGCCCACATAACGATCGCGGCGGCATGACCAACATTCATGGACCGAGTCGAACCGCGCTGAGTAATGGCGACGACAATGTCGCATGCCCGGATCATCTCCTCACTCAGTCCAGAGGCCTCCGATCCGAACACAAGGCAGGCGCGCTCAGGCAGCACCGCCCCTTCGAGCGCGACGGACCCCTCAACGTTGTCGACGCCGACGAGTGTCAAGCCCTCACGCGAGCAATGCTCAACGAGTTCACGCACGTCGGGACGGTGATCCACCGGCAGGTAGCGGTCGGTGACCATCGCGCCGCGTCGGTTCCACCGCTTGCGCCCCACGACGTGCACGCGGCGCGCACCCATAGCATTCGCCGTTCGCACAATCGACCCGATGTTGAAGTCGTGATCGAGATTCTCCACTGCGACCTCGAAGGGCAGCGAGCGGGCAGCAATGTCCGCGCGAATCGCCTCCATCGTCCAGTAGCGGTAGCGGTCTTCGACGTTGCGCCGATCCCCCGCCTTCAGGAGTTCCCGGTCGTAGTGCTCGCCGACCGGCCAGGCGGCCTCCCCACCCGGCCACGGACCGACCCCGACCTGCCCGGACTGCACGTCCCCGGCCTCGTCGTTCCCGCACGCGCCATCACGCGCGATGTCACACCCGTTTTCGAACTCGTTCACGGATCCCACCCTAGCGGCACCGTAGAATGGAGGCATGACTGCCCTGACGCATGAACCGACCCCACTGACCGATCTGCCTCCCGTCACCGCGTGGCTCTCCGACATGGACGGAGTCCTGGTCAAGGAGAATCGGGCGCTTCCGGGCGCGAACGAGTTCCTCGCCGCTCTGCGCGAAAAGAACCTCCCCTTCCTGGTCCTCACCAACAATTCGGTGTTCACGAACCGCGATCTGTCCGCGCGCCTGGCGAACTCCGGCCTGGACATCCCGGAGGAGAACATCTGGACCTCCGCGAACGCGACGGCCGCGTTCCTGCACCAGCAGTCGCCCGGCTCAACCGCGTACGTCATCGGCGAGGCCGGCCTGACCACCGCGATCCACACCGCGGGATACGTCATGACGGAGATCGATCCCGAGTTCGTGGTGCTCGGCGAGGTGCGTTCCTACGACTTCCACGCGCTGACCCACGCGATCCGCCTCATCGAGGGCGGCGCGAAGTTCATCGCGACCAACCCCGACGTGTCGGGCCCCTCCGACGAGGGCACCCTGCCCGCCTGCGGCGCCATCGCGGCGATGATCACGGCGGCGACCGGGAAGAAGCCCTACTTCGTCGGCAAGCCGAACCCCGTCATGATCCGCGCGGGCCTGAACAAGATCGGCGCGCACTCCGAGAGCGCCGCGATGGTCGGCGACCGCATGGACACGGACGTGCGCGCGGGCGTCGAGGCCGGCCTGCGCACCCACCTGGTCCTGTCTGGTTCCACCGCCCGCGAAGACGTCAACAATTTCCCGTTCCGCCCCTTCGGTATCCACGAGGGCATCGGCGATCTCATTGAGCTCGTCGAGGCGGCGCACTGACCCACACCGATCCGGAAGGAACACCCATGACCAACGATTCCCACAAGGCGCGCCTGGCTGCCCTCGTCCAGGAACTCTCCGTCATCCATGAAAAGGTGACCCTGGCGTCGGGGCGCGAGTCCGACTTCTACGTCGACATGCGCCGCTCGACCCTGCACCACGAGGCGGCCCCCCTCATCGGCCACGTCATGCTGGACCTCCTGGAGGAGTCCGGCTTTGCGGTGGGCGAGGAGTACGTGGCCGTCGGCGGCCTGACGATGGGCGCCGACCCCGTCGCGACCGCGATGATGCACGCCGCCGCGTCGCGTGGCCTGGACCTGGATGCGTTCGTCGTGCGTAAGGCCGCGAAGGACCACGGTATGAAGCGCCGTATCGAGGGCCCGGACGTCGTTGGCAAGAACGTTGTCGTCCTCGAGGACACGTCGACGACCGGCGGCTCCCCGCTGGAGGCCGCGCTCACGCTGCGCGAGGCCGGCGCGAACGTCGTCGCCGTCGCGGTGATCGTGGACCGCGCGACGGGCGCGAAGGAGCGCATTGAGGCCGAGGGCTTCCCGTACTTCTACGCGCTGGGCCTGGAGGATATCGGCCTGGCCTGATTCAGCTTGCAGTGACGAGGCCAGGGCCGGGGTTCTGCGTGAACCTGGCCCCGACCTCGTTTCAGTGCGCACGCCCTCACATGTGGGGGACGGAGCGCATGGCGCGCGCGGTCACCCATCGCGGGCGACCTTCCATGGCGCCCATGGCGACCTTGTAGGGGATGGTGGGGGTGACCTGAACGCGGCCCGTGCGCACGGCGTTCGAGGGCCTCCGTGACGACCTGTTCCGGGCTGGCCATGAGCCAGGAGGGGGTCGCACGCATGTCGACGCCCGCGCGCTCGAAGAAGGGTGTGTCGACGGGACCGGGGCACACGACTGTGGCGGTAATTCCCGATCCCTTGAGCTCGGCGGCGAGGCCCTCGGTGAAGGCGACGACCCAGGCCTTGTGGGCGGAGTAAGTGCCCGCACCCCGTGCGCGAGGCAACAGAGCCGACATTGAGGATGGCGCCGCGTCCACGCGAGCGCATGGAGATGCCGGCGTGGTGGGCCAGG
>CAKMQM010000285.1:0-3043 GCA_927911615.1 uncultured Xylanimonas sp. | reverse complement strand
CATCAATGACTCGGGCCGCCGCCCACGGGCACACCAAGCAGCCCGGCCCAACAAACCACCAGGCGGCGCCTGGAACACCAGCGGCACCATAAGCAACAACACACGGCGCAGACAGCTAGCAGGCGGCCGGGCCCGCCGGCGCCCGCAACACCAGCGGCGCAACACGCCACATAGGCACAACAAAACCGCCCGGCCCCACAGGGGCCGGGCGGCTCAGTCAGTATCAGAGGCTCATCGCAGAACAACGATGATGTCGGGGTCTCCGAGGCCACTCTCCTGGCGAACGTTGGAAATGCCGAGCTTGGCGGCAACGTCCTTCGCGGTTCCCTCCATGCGGGGATCCTCGTAGAAGACGGTGGAGGTCTGCGTGGCCCAGCCATCGGCGTTCGCGGCGGAGGTGCCTGCGTAGCCGGCCTGGTTGAGGATCTGGGCCTGCTGGCCCGCGAAACCTTGGGTGCCGGTGCCGTTGAGGACCTGGATGACAGCTCCGTGGTCGGGCTCAGAGGAAGCCGACGGGGAGGAGGAGCTGGCGGAAGGCGTGGGCTCAGCGGGCGCGGCAGCATCGGCCGTGGGCGAGGCTGAGGGAGCGGCGGCGCTCGGGGTGGTCGCGGCGGGGCTGGGCGCGTTGCTAACAGTGGCCTGCTGGCGCGACAGGGCGGTCGCCGCTGCCCATCCGAGGGCAGGAACGATCACGAGGATGGCCAGGAACGGCCAGACGTTCTTCCATTTGGACGGCTTGGGGCGGTGCATGCCGACGGGCATATCTTCGCCGGCGCGGTCAAATTCATCCCTGGGGTACTGAGAACTCACGCGTTCAGACTATCGGAAAAGAGGGAGCGGGGCGCGAGTGGCGCGCGGGGAATGTGGCGTGGCCTGTGCGGCATTAGGCTGGTGCTATGAGTGAACACAATCCGCGTCCGTTGGCCGAGTTGATTGATCCGGGCTGGGCTCGGGCGCTGGCTCCGGTGGAGGGGCGCGTCCACGAGTTGGGCGCGATGTTGGCCGCTGAGGTCGAGGCGGGACGCGGCTACCTGCCTGCGGGCACGGATGTTCTCCGCGCCTTCACGTACCCCTTCGAAAAGGTGAAGGTCCTGATTGTCGGGCAGGATCCGTATCCGACGCCGGGGCACGCGATGGGCTTGTCCTTTTCGGTGCGCCCCGGGGTGGCGTTGCCCAAGTCGCTCATCAACATCTTCCGCGAGCTGAGCGAGGACATGGGCGTTCCCGCTCCGGCGTCCGGGGATTTGACGCCGTGGAGCGAGCAGGGCGTGTGCCTGCTCAACCGCGTGTTGACGGTGCGCCCGGGTGCCCCCGCGTCGCATCGAGGCCGGGGCTGGGAGGAAGTGACGCAGTGCGCGATTGACGCCCTGGTGTCCCGGAAGCGCGAGGATGGCTCGCACGCTCCCCTCGTGGCGATTCTGTGGGGTAAGGACGCGCAGTCGCTCGCGCCGCGCCTGGGTGACACGCCGATCATTGCGTCCGCCCACCCGTCGCCGCTCTCGGCGTATCGAGGGTTTTTTGGGTCGAAGCCGTTCTCTCGCGCAAATGAACTGTTGGAGGCGCAGGGCGCGTCGGGCGTGGATTGGTCGCTGGGCGCTTCTCATTGACGAGGCCGGGGTACCTCACCCGAACGGGCGAGGTGGGTTGCGGCTGCGGTGCCGCGGTGAGGGACTCCGTGGAGCCGGCTATCGGACTCGAACCGATGACCTGCTGTTTACAAGACAGCTGCTCTACCAACTGAGCTAAGCCGGCGGCGGACACTAGTGTGCCACAGGTGGGGGCTGGTGCGCGCGGGCGGGCTGTGTGGTTTTGTGCGCCATGGGTGCCGCCGGATTAGGCTGGGGCGGGCCGGAAGACTGGCGAAAAAGTCGGGTTGACGTGCGCGTCGCCCGCTCGGAACAAAAAACTGTGGGGTGGGCCGCTTAGCGGTCCACCCCACAGTATGCGAAGGCTCAGTTGGAGCTGTCGGTCGTCTCGGAGCTCTGGGCTTCGCCGGTGCCGCTCTGGGAGGGCTCGGTGGCCTCGGGTGCCGGGGCCTCGGTGGTGCCCTGGCTCGCGGAATCGGTGATGCCGAATGCCTCCGCGATCGTCTGCTTAGCCGAGGTCAGCGGGGTGTGCAGCGCGATGACGGTCGAGTGATCCTTGATCAGCTCGGGGGTGCCGAGCCCGTTGTTACGGCCGCTGTAGTTAGCGTTCTGCCAGGCGGTGGTTGAGGCCTTGAGGTAGTCCTCGGCGGCGTTGAGCGGGAAGGTGTCGATGACGTCGGAGGGGACGCCCACCTCGGCGGCGATCGTCTTGACCTGCTTCCAGGAGGCCTCGAGGTTCTGGACGACGGTGCCGTTGGACGCCTGGTACTGGGTGGCGAAGTAGGCGAGCAGTGCGTGGTGGAAGTCCACCCACTTATCGGGCGCCTTCTGGGCGACGATCAGCGACGCGCTGGTCGCGGGCTTCAGGTAGTCCATGTTGACGGTGATGACCGGCTGGAGCTCGAGGTTGTAGTACCCCTGGGCTGCCCAGGTGGTGAGGTCCTTGCCGGCGGCGACATCGAGGTCGGCGCACACGTGGCAGGTGTAGTCGAAGTATTCGGTGAGAGTGGGCAGGTTCGGGTCTGCCTCGGTGACGACGCCATTCCCGTTGACGATGACCGGTCGGCCGTCGGCATAGATGCCGAGGACGTCGGAGGCGTCGACGTTGCGCGCGGCGTTGACCTGCGCCTGCTGCTTCCAGATCACGCCGCCGACGGCTGCGACGACCGCGAGGACGATCGCGGCGACGGCGGAAATGACGATGATGCGAGTGCGGCGGTCAGCGCGCTCCTGCGCCTGGCGCATCTGCGCGGCTTTGGCGCGCACGGGGTCGACGGCCGGCTTCTTCTTCTGAGCCATGGACTCACCTTCCGAAAGTAGTTGAATGTTGCAAGAATATCGGGCGCAGCGTGGCCGCGTTTAGTGCGGCAGCCCACCTGTGACGATGAACCACGCACCCGCAAGGAACCCCACACAGCCTACCGCGAGGAGGCCTCGCCCCCAGGCAGGACGCACGA
>CAKMQM010000284.1:0-8743 GCA_927911615.1 uncultured Xylanimonas sp. | reverse complement strand
GGGGGTGCGCGTCACCGACCTGAAGACCGGAAAGAGCGGATATTCGGCGAAGACCGTCCCCGATAACCCGCAGCTGGCGGCGTACCAGATGGCCCTGCTTGCCTCGGGCGAGAGGGTCGCGGGAGCGCGCATCGCCCTGCTTGGCGACGATAAGCTGAAGTATTTCGATCAGCCGCGCCTTGAGGGGCAGGCCCTGGAGGATTGGCACGATAAGCTCCGCTCAGTCGCGGTGGATGCGAGAGGCCCCTACTTTGAGGCGCGTCCTTCGGATGTGGCCTGCGCGTACTGTTCTTTCGATCGGCTGTGCCCGGCACGCGAGCGTGGCCACAAGGTGGTGGAGTGACGTGGAAAAGGACAGAGCGATGAATCTTGGTGCCCTGCAGATCCAGGCAATCGTGACGCGACGAAGACGCCGACGCCCGAGCAGGTGCGCGTGGTCGAGGCTCCGCGCCGCCCGCTCCTCGTCGTCGCGGGCGCCGGGTCGGGCAAGACCGAGACTATGTCGATGCGGGTCCTCTGGCTCCTGGCGAACCATCCGGACCTGACCCCGTCATCGATCCTTGGCCTCACCTTCACGCGCAAGGCCGCCGGCGAGCTGGGGGAGCGCTTGCGCGAACGCATCCGACTGCTCTCTCGCGAGATGCCCCAGCTGCGTGAGCGCCTCGACGAGGACCCGGTGACGCTGACCTACAACTCTTTCGCGGAGCGCATCGTCTCCGAGCACGGCATGCGCATCGGGATCGACCCGGACTTTTCCATGCTGTCCGAGGCCGGGGCAATCGACCTCATGACGCAGATCGTTGAGTCGTGGCCCACCGACCTGGATGATGAGCTCACCCCGGCTGGCGTCGTTGGAAAGGTCCTGCACCTCGCGGGCGAAATTGCGGAGCACGGCTACACGGTGGAGCGTGCGCGCGAGGTCTTGGAGGAGTTTGGGCGCGAGCTCGAGCAGGTGGGGCGCGGGAACAAGGAGTCTCGCAAGGCCATGGACGTGAATTCGCGTCGCATCGCCTTCTTGGGTCCGATCGCCGCCTACCAGCAGCGAAAACGCGAGATGGGCGTCCTGGATTTTTCCGATCAGTTGGTCCTGGCCACGCGCATCGTGCGCGAGGCACCGGCGGTTCGTGCGTCCCTGCGCGAGGAATTCCGCGCGGTCCTGCTCGACGAGTTCCAGGACACCTCGGTGATCCAGATGGACCTGCTGTCAATGCTCTTCGCAGATCATGCGGTCACCGCAGTGGGAGACCCGAATCAGGCGATTTACGGTTGGAGGGGAGCCTCGGCCTCGTCCCTTGAGTCCTTCTTGGATCGGTTCCAGACGGGTGATGCGGAGGAGAGTCAGACCCTTACCCTGTCGACTGCCTGGCGAAACGACGTGTCGATCCTGGATGCTGCGAACAAGGTGGCGGCGCCCCTGCGTGAGGTGCCCTCCTTCCAGGTGGGCAAGCAGCAGCTCAAGGCGCAGTCCCCCGTCCTGGTTCCCAGGGGTGGGGCGGGGCCCGGAGCCGTCGACATTGCTTTCACGCAGGACTACGACGAGGCGCTCGGCGCGATGGTCGATTTCGTGCAGCGGGTGCGCTCAAAGCCGGTTAAGGACGGCAAGCGGCGCAGCGTCGCCGTGTTGAGCAGGCAGCGTCGGGACTTTCCGTTGATCGACGATGCCCTGCGTGAGGCTGGCATCCCCACGGAGATTGTGGGCTTGGGCGGGCTGCTCGATCAGCCTGCCGTGCAGGATGTGCGCGCCGCCTTGGAACTGGCATACGACGTCGAGGCCTCCCCGTGGCTGGCTCGTCTGCTGGCTGGTATTGACCTGGGCGCGGCCGACCTGATGGCGCTGGGTGACTGGGCGCGTTTCCTGGCACGTCAGGAGGGCGTTAACCCTCATCAGGCGATCCTTTTGGATGCGGTGGATTCCCCTCCGAAGCCCGGGTGGGCGGCCGAGGGGCGGCCCGCGATCAGCGAGGAGGCGGTGCGCCGCGTGCGCCTGTTGGCTGAGCGCCTGCGTCAGGTCCGTGAGGGGGTGGGGCGTTCGATCACCGAGCAGGTGGAGCGGGCGATCCTCATCATGGGCACCCTGGACGATGTGATCGCGGATCCGCTGTCGATGGGTGGGCGTGCGGCGCTCGATGAGTTCATTTCTGTGGCTGCTGCCTACGAGCAAGAGACTCCGGGTGCGTCCCTCGGGTCTTTCCTGGCGTATCTGGACATGGCGGAGAAACGTGAGGATGGGCTGGATGCTCCGCTGGGCGAGCCGGACCCGAACGCCGTGCAGATCCTGACCGTCCACGGCTCGAAGGGCCTTGAATGGGATGGGGTTGTGGTGTTTGGTCTGGCCGATGGCTCGTTCCCCCTGCATAAGAGCAAGAGCCGGCCGTGGACGGATGATCCTCCCGCGAACAAGGCATGGGTGACCGACGCCGGCTCGTTGCCGCATCCGTTGCGAGGGGATCGAGCAGATCTGCCGCCTTTTGAGTTCGACGTTGAGGGGGCAAAGAATCCGTCGACTGCCTTCAAGCAGTGGCTGGAGGGCGAGTACGGTACCTCCCTCGGGGAGCATATGGAGCGCGAGGAGCGTCGCCTGGCCTACGTGGCCATGACACGTGCGCGCAGCGCTCAGCTGTTGGTGGGCTCCTGGACGTCTGGGTTCAATAAGAAGGTGACGCATCCGTCGCGCTACCTGATGGATGCCAGCGCCCAGCTCTTCGAGCACACGCCTGGCGCCTCGTCGGGCACGGTCGGTGCCATCGAAGACCCGCAGATGTGGTCCAACGGGCGGTGGCGTGACCACGCCGTGAAGTCCTCGGTGGGGGAGGGCAGGTGCTTGATGATGCCTGTCCCTCAGGCCGAGGAGGGCAGTGAGCAGGGCGTGGTTGCGCGGGTGTTCGAGACCTTCCCACAGGCGCCGGGTCCCTCGCGTCAGCGCGTTGCGGGTGCCGCTGCAGCAGTGCAGGCTCAGATCGACGCGATGCCTCAGGATCAGGATGTGTACGAGGCCTTGGCACAGTTAGGGGATGACCCTGCGGTGCGCGATACGGTCGCCCTCATCGAGGAATACCACCTGTCCCGGCAGGTGCCTGTCGTCGACCTGTGGGCGGAGCGTGTTCCCGCGACGTCCGTGTCGGCTCTCCTTCAGGATGCTGATGAGTTCGCGCGCGACATGCGGCGCCCGATGCCGGCTCGTCCCAGCTCGTTCTCCGCGCTGGGCACGGTGTTTCACGCGTGGGTCGAACGCGAGCTTCACCTCGCGAGCGCGGATCCGGCCTCGGAGATCACCGCGGGCAACGAGGTGGGTGCGGGTGAGGATGCCGCGCTCGCCGGCGGTGACGACGTGGCGGACGAGGCCCTGCTGACGGACGGTGAGCGCGAGCGCCTGGAGCGGCTGCGTGCAAACTTCCGCGCCTTTGTTGCGAACGAGCTGTCGGACTACCGGGCCGTCGCGATCGAGGAGGCCTTCTCGGTGGAGGTAGGCGGCGTGTCCGTCCAGGGCCGCATCGACGCCGTGTTCGAGCGCGTGCGCGGCGATGGTCCCCGCTACCTGGTCGTCGACTGGAAGAGTGGACGCCCGGTGACCGCCTCGACCAAGCCGGACAAGGTCGCGTACTTCGTGACTCAGCTGCGCCTGTACCAGCGCGCGTGGGCGGCCCGAACGGGCGTGGACGCCTCCGAGGTGGGTGCAATGGTCGCCTTCCTGGCAGGGCCCTCGCATCACACGCTTGAGAGCCTCGAGGCCATGCTGGGGGCGGGCGCATCGTCCCTGGACGATGCGCTGCGGCAAGTCATGGACAATTAAAATCCCTGTTTAATCCAACTGAAGGGGTGACAGGTAGACAAGAGTTTGTCGAAAACGGTTGAAAAGCCTGTCATCCGCGTCCTCAAGAGCATTCACAGGATAGTCAGGCTTAATCGCGGTATGTGATGAATGCAAAAGTCTCGCTTGTGTGCCCTGCTCAGAGGATGGTACAGTTGTCCTGTCAATTTCAATGACGAGAGACGGCACACACGGGAACGTTCCTACCCGCGCGCTACAGAGAGGCAGTGCACCCCCTGGAACCCCGGTGCCCCTGACAAGGAAGGAGCGCAGCGTGCGCCCCACTATCTCCAAGTTCCTCGCACTCGGTGCAACCGCCTCGGCCTTCGCCCTGCTCGTAGGCGCGTGTGGCTCGGGAAGCACGTCGTCCAGCGGTGGCTCTGGTTCCGACCAGGTCCACCAGATGTACACCTGGGTCTCCACGGACAACGACCGTGCCCAGTGGCAGTCCTTCATCGATGCGGCCAAGGAGAAGGATCCCAACTTCACCCTGACCTTCGACGGTCCGGCCTTCAACGACTACTGGACCAAGGTGAAGACCCGCATGGTCGCCTCGGATGCGCCCTGCATCCTCACCACGCAGGCCGCCCGCGCGCAGGAGCTGTCCGGCCTGCTTGAGCCTCTCGACTCCTACATGGAAGCCGCCGGCATCAAGGCTTCCGACTACAACGCTGCGATGATGCAGGGCATGACGGTCGATGGCAAGGTTCTGGCTCTGCCCTACGACGCTGAGCCCGACGTCCTGTACTACAACCGTGAAATGTTCGAGAAGGCCGGTCTTGCGGCCCCTCGACCTCCTACACGACCGAGCAGTTCCTCAAGGATGCCAAGGCCCTGACGGGTGACGGCAAGTACGGCATCGCCGTTAAGCCGCTCCTCCTGGGCAACGCCCCCCGGCGACTTCGCATCGCGTTTGGCGGCCAGGTTTCTGCGGACGGCAAGAACACTCTGACGGATCCCAAGTTCGTCGAGGGCGTCCAGTTCGCCTTCGACCTGGTCCACAAGGAGCAGGTCGCGGTTGCCCGAACGCTGCCGACAACGATGGTCCCGCGCAGACCGCCTTCACCTCCGGCACCGCCGCGATGATCGTGGACGGCCCGTGGATGTACGGCTCCTTCGAGAAGGAGCTGGGCGATAAGCTCGGCGTTGCCGTTATCCCGACCCCCACGGGTCAGCCCCGTGCGGTCATCCAGGGTTCCGGCTTCGGCATCGCGAAGTCCTGCCCGGACAAGCAGGCGGCCTTCAACGTTCTGAAGGAGCTCGTGACCCCCGAGGTCATCGGCACCGTTGCTGACAAGCAGGGCACCGTCCCCTCCGTTGAGTCCGCGATGGACAAGTGGGCGGCCAACAAGCCCGCGGATAGCGCCGAGGCTGTTCGCGTCCTCCTCGAGAATGGCACCCCGCTCGTGACCACGTCGACGTGGAACCAGATCAACACGTCCTTCCAGCAGTACTCGCCCGAGGGCTTCCGCGGCACCAAGACCGCTCAGGACATCCTCACCGATCTGCAGAACTCCGCTGGCTGATCCCAGCTCACCATGAACGAGGCCGGGGACTGCTCGGTTCCCCGGCCTCGTTTCGTGGGTTTCATTCCGTTAGCGCTAACGGTGGCGTGAGCGGGACTGCGGAACCCACTGATACTCGACGAAAGGTGTGCATAGCTCATGAGCGTTGACACTGTGAAACCCAGCCGCGAGGCGTCCTCGGGCGCGGCGGGCGCGGGGGAGGCGAAGGCCTCCAAGCGCGGCAAAGACTCCGCGCGCGCTAAGGGTCGGCGGGGCGATGGCCTGCGTGCCCTCGTCTACCTGTCGCCCGGAATGACGGGCTTCGTTCTCTTCATCGTCCTGCCTCTGATCGCCTCGCTCGTGATCTCCTTCTTCGACTGGTCGATCTTCGGAGGCGGCCGCTTCGTCGGAGTGGAAAACTACCGGCGCATGCTCAGCGGCGAGGATCCGGCGTTCTGGACGGTCATGCGCAACACCGTCGTGTTCGCCGCCTGCTACACGGCGCTGAACCTGGTGATCTCGATCGGCCTGAGCTACTGGCTCCAGCGCGTTCCCGAATGGCTCAGCCGTGTCCTGCGCGTCATCTTCTTCATTCCGGTCGTCACGCCGATGGTCGGTAACGCGCTGATCTGGCGCCTCATGCTCTCCGACAACGGCGTGGTCAACTCGGCCCTGGCCGTCTTCGGGATCGAGCACATCCCCTTCCTCAACCACCCGGCTCTCGCGATGGGCTCGCTGCTCGTGATGAGCCTGTGGCAGGGTCTTGGCTACAACATCGTCGTCCTCACGGCAGGCCTCAACGGCCTGAACACCTCGGTTCTCGAGGCCGCGACGATCGACGGCTGCAACGGCGTCCAGCGCTTCTTCAAGGTCGTCTTCCCGATGATTTCCCCGACCGTCTTCTTCTGCACGGTCATGACGGTCATCGGTGCCTTCAAGGTTTTCGCTCAGCCCTACTTCCTGACGCTGGGCGGCCCTGGCGAGGCGACTAACACGATCGTGCTGGCCCTGTACCGCAACGGTTTCTCTTTCGACAAGCTCGGCTACGCGTCCGCGATGGCGTGGGTGCTCTTCGTGATTGTCATGACGGTGACGGCCCTGCAGTTCGCTGGCCAGAAGAAGTGGGTGAACTACGATGCATAACAAGAAGCGTCTTTCCACGATCATTTCGGTTGTCCTGCTCGGGATCATCGCGGCCGGTTTCCTCTTCCCCTTCGTGTGGATGGTCGCGACCTCCCTCAAGCCCACGACCGAGGTCTTCAGCCTGAGCCCGACCGGCAGTCGAATCGCCTGGGATAACTATCCGTCGGCTCTTAGCTCTATTCCGTTTGGCCGAGTTGTCCTCAACTCCTTCATCGTTTCGCTGGCAGGTGCGGCCCTCGTGGTCGTCGTGTCGGTCCTGTCCGCCTACGCGTTCGCGCGCCTGCGCTTCAAGGGCCGCGATCACCTGTTCATGCTGTTCCTGGGCACGCTGGTCCTGCCCCAGGAAGTCCTCGTGATCCCGCTGTACATCGGTATGCAGCGCATGGGCCTGGTGAACTCCTACTTTGCCCTTATCGTGCCCTTCGCGTTCGGCGCTTTCGGCGCGTTCCTAATCCGTCAGTTCCTCATGTCCCTGCCCCTCGAGTTCGAGGAGGCGGCTCGAATTGACGGCTGCAGCGACTGGAAGATCCTGACGAAGATCCTGCTGCCCTGCTCAAGGCTCCGATCACGGTGGTGGGCGTCTTCGCGTTCATCGACTACTGGTCCGCGTTCCTGTGGCCCCTCATCGTGGTCAACGATTCGTCGCTGGCGACGATCCCGCTGGGCCTGCAGATGTTCTCGGGTGAGCGCGGCACCGACTGGGGCCCGCTGATGGCCGCGGTGACGATGACGACGATCCCGTCGATCCTGCTGGTCGTGTTCCTGCAGAAGCAGCTGGAAAAGGGCGTCACCCTGGGCGCCTTTGGAGGACGCTGATGACCATGAGCGAAACGATGAGCGATACCGAGCGCTGGAGTGCGCTGTCCCGCCCGACCCCGCAGTGGTTCGAGGACGCCCCGCTGGGCATCTTCGTCCATTGGGGCCCCTACTCGGTCCCCGCGTGGGCCGAGGACCACGGGGAGCTGGGTGTCGAGGAGGACTGGGAGGCCTGGTTCACCCACAACTCCTACGCGGAGTGGTACTTCAACACGATTCGTATCCCGGGGTCCCCGGCCGCGCAGCGCCACAAGGACCTGTACGGGTCGGCCTCGTACGACGCATTCTTGGACGCGTGGGACCCCGATGCGTGGGATCCGGCTGAGTGGATGCGACTCTTCCACCGTGCCGGCGCCGGCTACGCGGTGCTGACGACCAAGCACCACGACGGCGTGACCCTGTGGGATGCCCCTGAGACGGGAACGCGCAACACCGTGCGCCGAGGTCCGTGCACTGACCTCGTGGCCGGCTTCGCTAATGCCGCGCGCGACGAGGGTCTGCGAGTGGGCTTGTACTACTCGGGTGGTCTGGACTGGCACTACCGGCCCGCGCGTCCGATCCTCTCCGAGGATGACTGCAAGGACCTGTGTCGCCCGAAGGACGCCGACTACGCGCGCTACTGCTTCGTGCACGTGCGTGACCTGATCGACCGCTATCAGCCCGACGTCATCTGGAATGACATCGACTGGCCGGACGAGGGTAAGGACTTCGGCCCCCACGGGCTGGGGACGCTCTTCGAGTACTTCTACGCGGCGCGCCCCGAGGGCGTGACGAACGACCGCTACGGCGGCGTCCACGCGGATTATCTGACCAGCGAATACCAGCACATGGGCGACTCCGAGACGAGCGGCAAGCCGTGGGAGAACTGCCGAGGCGTCGGCCTGTCCTTCGGCTACAACCGGGCCGAGGGCGAGCACCAGTACCTCAGTGGCGCGGCCGCCGTCCGTCACCTGGTGGACGTGGTCTCGCGCGGCGGGCGACTCCTGCTCAACGTGGGTCCGCGCGCCATGGCACGATCCCGCGCGAGCAGCGTGAGTGCCTCGAGGGCCTGGGAGCCTGGAATGACCTGTACGGCGAGGAGCTGCGCGGCGTGCGTGCGCTGTCGGCCAAGGACTTCGAGGCCGTCACCGCGCAGTCCGCAGGAGACGAGGCCTGGGTCCGCCTCCTCGTTCACGAGGACCACGTCGCCGTTGTGGCGGATGCGTCCGTCACGCAGGTGTCGGGTCTGCCGAGCGGATTCGACTACTCGCGTTCCGTGATTCTGACGCCGGGCGCGACGTGCTCGTGGGATGGCCAGAGCCTGACCTTGCAGGCGGGGGAGCAGCCTCCGAGCGATGCTCGCGGCGACGCTCTGCCGCTGGTCATCACAGCCCCACGGGCGTGAGACGAGGTTGTCGGCGCGGGCCTTGGGCTCGCGCCGACAATTTTTTAAAGGAGCAGCGGCACCGTTGCGACGATTGTCGTGACTGCA
>CAKMQM010000283.1:0-8079 GCA_927911615.1 uncultured Xylanimonas sp. | reverse complement strand
CGACATGGCGTTTACGCGCGGCACATTCCGCGTGCGTGGCGACACGATCGAAATTATCCCCGTGTACGAGGAGCTCGCGATCCGCATCGAGATGTTCGGCGACGAGATCGAGTCTCTTGCAGTTCTCCACCCGCTCACCGGCGATGTGATCGATCACGTGGATCACACCTACCTGTTCCCGGCCTCGCACTACGTGGCGGCGAGGAACGCATGAAGAAGGCAATCGCCTCTATCGAGGACGAACTCGATGATCGCCTCGCGTGGTTCCGCGGCCAGAACAAGCTGCTCGAGGAACAGCGCCTGCGCATGCGCACAACCTTCGACCTGGAGATGCTCAAGGAAATCGGCTCGTGCTCGGGCGTCGAAAACTACTCGCGCCACATTGACGGGCGTGGACCCGGCACGCCTCCGCACACGCTGCTGGACTACTTCCCCGACGACTTCCTGCTCATCATCGACGAGTCGCACGTGACCGTCCCGCAGATTGGAGCAATGTTCGAGGGTGATATGTCGCGTAAGCGCACCCTCGTCGACTACGGCTTCCGCCTGCCCTCCGCGATGGATAACCGTCCGCTGAAGTGGGATGAGTTTACCGAGCGCATCGGACAGACCGTCTACCTGTCGGCGACCCCCGGACCCTACGAGCTCGAACGCTCCGACGGCGTCGTCGAGCAGATCATTCGTCCGACGGGCCTCGTCGATCCGCTCGTCGTCGTCAAGCCCACCGAGGGGCAGATCGATGATCTTCTCGAGCAAGTGCGCCTGCGCGTCGAGCGTGACGAACGTGTCCTCGTCACCACCCTCACGAAGAAGATGGCCGAGGAGCTCACGACGTACCTCGCTGAGCGCGGCGTCAAGGTGGAGTACCTGCACTCCGACGTCGACACGCTGCGCCGCGTCGAGCTGCTGCGCGAGCTGCGCCTGGGCACCTTCGACGTTCTCGTCGGCATTAACCTGCTGCGTGAGGGCCTGGACTTGCCCGAGGTCTCCCTCGTGTCGATCCTCGACGCGGACAAGGAAGGCTTCCTGCGCTCCACCCGCTCGCTCATCCAGACGATCGGCCGTGCCGCACGAAACGTGTCCGGTGAGGTCCACATGTACGCGGACAACATGACGGATTCGATGAACGAGGCCATCTCCGAGACGATGCGCGTCGCGAGATCCAGATCGCCTACAACAAGGAACACGGCATCGACCCGCAGCCGCTGCGCAAGAAGATCTCCGACGTGACCGACATGCTCGCCCGCGAGCAGGTCGATACGCGCACCCTCCTCGAGGGCGGGTATCGCAAGGAGAAGAGCGCACGCGAACGGATGAGTGCTGCCGTAGGTGGCCCGACTGCGACTCCGGGGCAGCGCGCCGAGGCCGAGCTGGCCGAACTGATCGAAGAGCTGTCTGCCCAGATGATGACCGCTGCGCAGCACCTCCAGTTCGAGGTCGCGGCTCGTCTGCGCGACGAGATCGAAGACCTGAAGAAGGAACTGCGTGCCATGAAGCGCGCCCACTGACCTCGGCCGCGCCCCGGTTGCCTGTGAGCGTGGGGTGGCCTCTGCCTCGTCAAAAGGTGCCCGGAGAGAATCGCGACCGACGCCACGTCGCACGTAGGGACGCGACTCAACGGATACCCACTAGGATGGAAGCGTTAGCGGAGGGAGTACTCCCACCAACAGTGGCGTCGTCATCACGACGGCCCGCCCACGCGGCGCGGCCTCCGGCGTCACCGGCCAGGTTTTCCTGGCGGGAGGAGACCTCCGGTACCCGACTCGTACCGGAGGCCCCACGTATGCACGTGCACGCCCTTGCCTGGATCGTCCTGGCTGGCATCATCCTGACCATGATCGTCGTCGACATCGTCGGCCACGTCCGCACACCCCACGAACCCACGCTTAAGGAAGCGACCTGGTGGTCCGCCGCCTACATCGCGATCGCCCTCATTTTCGGCGTCATCGTCTGGGTGGTCTGGGGACCGCAATACGGCCAGGAATACCTCGGCGGTTACATCACCGAAAAAGCGCTGAGTATTGACAACCTGTTCGTGTTCGTCATCATCCTGTCCAGCTTCCGTGTGCCCAGGAAGAACCAGCAGGAGGTGTTGCTCGCCGGCATCATCATCGCGCTGGTTCTGCGCCTCATCTTTATCCTTGCGGGCGCCGCGCTTATCGAGAACTTCTCGTGGGTGTTCTACATCTTCGGCGCGTGGCTCCTGTGGACTGCTATCAGCCAGGTGCGCGAGGGCTCCAGCGACGACGATGACGAGGAATACCGACCGCCGTCGATTGTTCGCTGGGTGTCGAAGGTCGTGCCCGTCACCGACGGATTTATCGGCTCGCGCATGCTCTACCGCCACGGCGGTCGCACCTACATCACGCCGATGCTGCTGTGCGTTATCGCGATCGGTACCGCCGATGTCATGTTCGCTGTCGATTCGATCCCCGCGATCTACTCGCTGACCTCCGAGGCCTACCTGGTGTTCGCCGCCAACGCGTTCTCGCTACTCGGCCTTCGCCAGCTGTACTTCCTCATCGATGGCCTACTCGACCGCATCGTCTTCCTGCACTACGGCCTCGCAGCGATTCTCGGTTTTATCGGCTTCAAGCTGATCAACCACGCGCTGCACACCAACGAACTGCCGTTCATTAATGGTGGCCACGAGGTATCCGCGATCCCCGAGCCGTCCATCGCGTTCTCGCTGGGCTTCATCGTCGTCACCATCCTGGTCACGGTCGTGGCCTCCCTCGCGGTTTCCAGCAAACGGCGCGCGTGACATGAGTCGACCGTGGGACAGCGGTAAAATTCCATGATCGGATAGTTAAGAGGTACACATGGTTGTTCACCCGTGGGCGTGGGGCATTCTGGCCCTCGTTGCCATCGGTCTCGTCGCGCTCGATTTCCTCGGGCATGCCCGTAATCCCCATCCGCCGACGGCTGCCGAGGCAGCTCGTTGGACGCTGTTCTACGTGGGGTTGGCGGCCGTCTTCGGCGTCGGAATCTGGCTGACCAATGGGTGGCTGTACGCTCAGGAGTTCTACGCGGGATGGGCGATGGAATGGTCGCTCTCCGTGGACAACCTTTTTGTGTTCATCCTGATCCTGAAAGCGTTCCGGGTGCCGCGAGAGAACCAGCAGAAGGCGCTGCTCTTCGGCATCGTTATTGCACTGCTGCTGCGCCTCGTGTTCATTCTGCTGGGTGCCGCGCTCGTTGCGCGCTTCTCCTGGGTGTTCTTCATTTTCGGCGTGTGGCTGCTGTGGACTGCTTTCTCGCAGATCAAGGAGACCGCGACCGGTGGCGGAGACGAGGAGGAGTACGAGGAGAACGCCTTCATCCGTGTCGTGCGCCGCGTCCTTCCCATCACTGACGGCTTCATCGGCAACCGCATGCTGTACCGTCACGGCGGGCGCACGTACCTCACCCCGTTGTTCGTCGTGGTGCTGGCCCTGGGCTCCGCCGACCTCATGTTTGCCTTCGACTCGATTCCCGCGATCTTTGGCATCACCTCGCAGGCATTCCTGGTGTTTGCGTGCAACGTGTTTGCACTGATGGGGCTGCGACAGCTGTTCTTCCTGGTGGACGCGCTCCTCGGCAAACTCGTGTACCTGGGTTACGGCCTCGGCGTCATCCTGAGCTTCATCGGCATCAAGCTGATTCTTGAGGCCCTGCATGCCAACACGCTGCCGTTTATCAACGGCGGCCGCGGGCTCGAGTGGGCGCCGGAGATTTCGGTGTCCGTGTCGCTGGGAGTCATCGTCGTGACTCTCGTGGTCACCGTGATTGCGTCGCTGGTGCGCAGCGCGATGGACGAGGAGGGTGCCGATGAGCGCTGACAGCCTGACGATCGATGAACATGGCCTGAGCGCCTCCGAGGTCGCCGAGCGCATCGCGCGCGGAGCGGTCAACCGGGTGAAGGACCGTACGTCCCGCTCGGTGACGTCGATTATTCGAGAGAACGTGCTGACGCTGTTTAACGCGATTATCGTCGCGGCGTCGGTCATCGTGCTGCTGTTCGGCGACCTGCGTGATGGCATTTTCGGCGGCGTGATGATCATCAACGCGGTGATCGGCATTGTGTCTGAGCTGCGTGCCAAGCGAATCCTCGACTCGCTCGCTATCGTGGATGCTCCGCAGGCGACCGTCCTGCGTGACGGCACCCTGTCGGTCGTTCCCGCACGTGACGTCGTGCTCGACGATGTCATTGATCTGACGCTCGGCGATCAGGTGAGCGTGGACGGCACGGTCCTGTCCTCGGCGGGCCTCGAAATCGATGAGTCGCTGCTGACCGGTGAGTCGCGCCCCGTGAAGAAGAAGCAGGGCGATCAGCTGCTGGCAGGTACGAGCGTCGTCGCGGGTGCTGGTCGCATGGTGGCCACGGCTGTCGGTGAGCGCGTCTACGCGCAGGGTCTGTCCGAACAGGCGCGCGCCTTCACGCGTACGGTCTCGGAGATCCAGACGTCGATTAACCGGGTGCTGCAGGTCGTCTCCGTCATGCTGCTTCCCATCGTCGTCCTGACCTTCTACTCGCAGAATCGCATCGCCGGCGGTCACGGGGGAGACTGGCGCGAGGCCCTCGTGCTCTCGGTCGCCTCGGTGATCGGCATGATCCCGCAGGGCCTGGTGCTCCTGACGTCGATGAACTTCGCGATCGGATCGGCAACGCTGGCGCGCCGCGGTGTGCTCGTCCAGGAACTTCCCGCCGTTGAGGTCCTCGCCCGCGTGGACTGCCTGTGCCTCGACAAGACGGGTACGCTCACCACCGGCGGCATTCGGGTGCGGGGCGTCGAGGTCGTTTCCGGTGACGAGGCCTTGGTCCTCCGGGCGCTGGCAAGCGCAGCAAGCGACCGCACCAACGCGACAGCGGAAGCCATCTGGGAGCACCTGGGCGAATCTGAGCGCTCCGGCGCGTCCGAGCGGATCGAGTGGTCCGTCCCCTTCTCCTCGGCCCGCAAGTGGAGTGCGTGGGGGAGCGGAAACGAATCCTGGATCCTCGGTGCCCCCGAGTTCGTCATCGACGAGGCCTCGGCCACCAACGCCGAGATCCTCGCGAAGGTGCGCGGCATCGCGCAGGAAGGCTCCCGTGTGGTGGCCCTCGTCCATGCCGACGAGCCTGTGGTCGATGAAGAGCTTCCCACGCGCCGTTCGGTTGCTGCCCTCGTGGTCCTCGAGGAGGACCTGCGCCCCGACGCGGCCGAGACGCTCGACTACTTCCGCTCCCAGGATGTGCACGTGCGCGTCATCTCGGGCGATAACCCGACGACGGTGGGCGCTCTGGCCGCGCAGGCGGGCCTCACCGCGCCCGACGGCACGCCCGCGCGCCTCATGGACGCGCGTGACCTGCCCGAAGACCTGACCTCAGAGGCATTCATCGACGCGATCGAGAACCATGACGTGTTTGGGCGCGTGACTCCCGAGCAGAAGCGAGCGATGGTCGGCGCGCTCCAGGCGCGCGATCACTGCGTGGCCATGACGGGTGACGGCGTGAACGACGCGCTCGCGCTCAAGGACGCCGACCTGGGTATCGCGATGGGGAACGGCACGCAGGCCACGAAGGCGGTCGCGCAGATCATCCTCGTGGACTCGAAGTTCTCGGTGCTGCCGGGTGTTCTCTCGGAGGGCCGCCGCATCATTGCCAACATGGAACGCGTGTCCTCGCTGTTCCTGGCGAAGACCACCTACGCGGCCGTCCTCGTCATCGTGACGGCCCTGGTCGGCTGGCGTTACCCGTTCCTGCCCCGCCAGTTCAGCTACATCGACTCGCTGACCATCGGTATTCCCGCGTTCTTCCTGGCGCTGTGGCCGAACCCACGCCGCTACGTGCCCGGATTCCTGAAGCGCACGCTGTCGCTCGCGATGCCAACGGGCATCATCCTGGCGGCGGCCGCCCTCACCGCCTTCGGCATCGTCGACGGTCCCCCGCAGGCGCGCGAGTCCACGGCCGCGATTCTCTCCCTCATGCTGGGCGCCATCTGGCTGCTCGTCATCACGTCGCGCCCGCTCTCAACCTGGAAGTGGGTCCTGCTGGCGAGCGTCATCTCCGCGACCGTGGGCGGCGTGCTCATTCCGCCCGTGCGTCACTTCTTCTCGATGGTCGCGCCGAGCGGATACGAGTGGCTCGTCATCGCGTGCGTCGGTGCCTGCGCGGCCCTCCTCATCGAGGTTGCTCAGCGCATCTTCTACGCGCGCCAGTTCGCCCGCTCCTTGGAGGGCTGAGCTCAGACGGATACGAAGCGAGGCCGGCGTCGGGTGTGAACCCGGCCCCGGCCTCGTTCGAGTGCGCGGATCAGAACGCCCGGATGACGGGGTTCCACTCGCGGATCAGGCGTGCCTGAATGACCTCCGCGACGTAGAAGGGATCCTCGTTGAGGATGCGCTCGACGTCGCCTGGCTCTCGGCGTTGATGAGGATCAGGGCGCCGGGGATCTCGCCAACGAGGGGACCGGACGCAATGTTGATTCCCTGCTCGAGCAGGCCGGACAGGAACGCGCGGTGCGTCGGGCGAACCTCGTCCATGGTCTCGGTCATCGACGGGTTGTAGACGTATTCAACTGCGTAGTAAGCCATACGCATAACACTAGCCCTGATCCCGGCATTTGCCTAGATGACGGATAGTATCGAATGGTGCATGACAAGCTAATCATCCAGGGTGCCCGCGAACACAACCTCAAAGACGTGAACCTCGAGTTACCCCGTGACTCCATGATCGTCTTCACCGGCCTGTCAGGATCCGGTAAGTCGTCCCTCGCCTTCGACACGATTTTTGCCGAGGGACAGCGCCGCTACGTGGAGTCACTGTCCTCGTATGCGCGCCAGTTCCTCGGACAGATGGACAAGCCCGACGTGGACTTCATCGAAGGTCTGTCGCCCGCCGTCTCCATCGACCAGAAGTCGACCTCGCGCAACCCGCGCTCTACCGTCGGCACGATCACGGAGATCCACGACTACCTGCGTCTGCTCTACGCCGCGCGGGCGTGGCGCACTGCCCCGAGTGTGGCGCCCGCATTCAGGCGCAGACACCGCAGCAGATCGTCGACCGTGTGCGCACGATGGATGAGGGCACGCGATTCCAGGTGCTTTCCCCGGTCGTGCGCGGCCGTAAGGGCGAGTACCAGGACCTCATCGATGAGCTTCGCTCCGAGGGCTACACGCGCGCGATTATCGACGATGAGATGGTTCGCCTCGAGAACGCACCCAAGCTGGAGAAGAAGCTCAAGCACACGATCGAGGTCGTCGTCGACCGTCTCGTTGTGCGCGAGGGCATGCGCCAGCGCCTCACCGACTCCGTCGAGACCGCCCTGCGCCTGTCGGATGGCCTCGTCGTCATCGAGTGCGTCGACCTTGATGCCGATGATCCCGAGCGCCGCCGCCGTTCTCCGAGAAGCGTGCGTGCCCCAACGACCACCCGCTGATGCTTGACGAGATCGAGCCGCGGACCTTCTCCTTCAACGCGCCGTACGGCGCCTGCCCCGACTGCGCGGGCCTCGGATTCCGCCTCGAGGTCGACCCCGAGCTGGTCGTGCCCGACGAGGAACTCTCCCTCGCTGAAGGCGCGGTCATCCCGTGGAACTCGAACTTCAAGTACCACAAGAAGCTCCTCGAATCCCTTTCCAAGGAACTGGGCTTCGCGATGGGCACACCCTGGAAGTCCCTGCCCAAGAAGGTTAAGGACGCGGTCCTGTACGGCAAGGACTACGAGGTCACCGTCAAGTTCCGTAACCGCTGGGGTCGCGAGCGCTCCTATACGACGGGCTTCGAGGGCGCCGTCAAGTACATCGAGCGCAAGCGCGAGGAAACCGAGTCCGCGGCCGTCTCGGAGAAGCTCGACTCCTACATGCGCGAGATCCCGTGCCCGACGTGCCACGGTGCGCGTCTCAAGCCCGAGGTTCTCGCCGTGCGCATCGGCGACAAGTCGATCGCGGAGCTGTCCGACATGTCGATCGCGGACGCTCGCGCGTTCCTTGCGGACGTTGAGCTTGAGCAGCGCGCCCGCTCCATCGCCGCGCCTATCCTCACCGAGATCGAGGCGCGCCTGGCCTTCCTCGTCGACGTCGGCCTCGCCTACCTGACGCTGTCGCGCGGCGCCGGAACCCT
>CAKMQM010000282.1:0-2806 GCA_927911615.1 uncultured Xylanimonas sp. | reverse complement strand
GTTCGATGCCTTGGACGACCAGCGTTCCGCCGAAGATCGTCATCGTCATGAGCATGGAGAAGAAGACCAGGGTCCCCGTCCGCACGGGGTAGCCGCGCAGATTCATCCATGGAAGTCGCGACAGCGACAGCATTGCGTCATTCCTCCTTGACCGTTGTCCCTACACCAGGACAGATTTATTCCCCGTGGCCGCACGGCTGACCCGAGCGATCGCGAGACGCGTTCCGGCGACACCGACGCAGGTGACGGCGACTAGTGACAGGCCCGCGAGGGGCAGCGACGTCGCGGGGGCGGTGAGGGCCTCGACGAGGCTCCCGTCCCCCACGAACGGCATGGTGAGGGCCGCGAGGCAGACTCCCACGAGCGCTCCGGCCACATGAAGCAGCGCTGATTCACTCAGCATGACACGGCTCATGATCGAGCGCGATGCCCCGATCGAGCGCCACACGGCCAGTTCCTGCATCCGTTCGTTCATGAGGCTCACCTGCACGATGATGAGGGCACCCAGGAGAACGAGCCAGGTCACTCCCAGGACCCCGATTGCGACCCCGCGGTGCGCGCGGATGCCCGACGCGGCCCCGACGAGCGCCTCGGTGGCACGCACCGCACTGACCTTGCGCACGTAGAGGTTGATCCAATTGGTAACGCTCTCGATGGCGTCGCTGTCCGAGGCACGCACGAGTGCCGCAGAGTAGTCGGTACGCGGGTCGAGGGAAGCGTCGATGTCCTCCCCCGCCGCGCGCGCGTCCGCCATCATGTCCGACAGGGTATCCATGGAAACGAAGACGGCGTCATCGAGCTCCGAGCCGGTGGCGAGGAGGTGAGCTCCGATCGGCGCTCGCGCCCGAATAGGGAGAGGGTTTGCCCGTCCGCACCGGGCACGGCGCTACCGACAAGGACCGAGCCGCGTGGCAGCGACGCCCCTTCCCCCTCGGCAATCCAAGGCGAGAGCGCGAAATCCGTCTCGGGTTCGAAACCGACGATCCACCGGGTGGTGCCATCGGCGAGCGCCTCGGACACATAGAGCTGGTAGGACACCGCGGCGATATCCTCGTTGGACGACATACGCGCCAGGGCCGAGCGCGGCTGGTGACAGCCCACGGGGGTCCCGAGCATGAGGAGGCGCTTCTTCTCCACCTGGTTCAGACAGGTCGTCGGATACACGACGAGGTCGGCACCGAGCCTGCGCTCAGCGAGGGTAAGCTCCGCCCGCATCGCACCCACGAGGATCAATCCGCCGAATACGCAGGCTGCCTGCGCGAGGGCAAGCACAGCGATGATGAGGGAACGGACGGGATGCGCGCGGATGGTCATGAGGGGAACGCGGCGCAGGGACAGCGCGTTACTCATCGGCTCCCCTCACCGACCCCTTCGACGTTGATCCACAGCGCGGGACGCACCCCGTACTGCAGGTCGACGTTCGCTCCGCTGAGCGAGGGCACCCCCGTCGCGTCGACGAATTGCGTTGCGAAACCGTATGTTCCCGGAGAGCGCAGCCACCAGTCTGCCGTGCCGTCCTCACTGATGCTCAGCGGCCCGGCGGCCGCGTGCTGGCTCGCAAGAGCTGCACCAACGTCACTGCGCGCAGCGGGCGTGTTGAGGTAGATGACGCTCTCGGTCTCACTGAGCACAAAAACCCGATCGTCGGTCGCGGCACCGCCGCTTGCGCCGGTGATCGACTGATCCGCGTTCTCGTTGTGCACCGTCTCGATGAGCCCGCGCTGAACGGGGGTGAACGCACCGTCGTAGAAGTCGCCGTTCATCCACGCGCGCAGGTCGGAGTTCTCCCACGTGACCTCCTCGAAGGGCACGTGGTGGTACTGGCGCGCCTCGAGAACGTCTGCGCTCAGGAGCAGGAGTTGGCCGTCGATTTTATCGAGGACAATCCACTGAATCGGCTCAGGACCGTTCTGTGCGTTTCCGTCCTGCTCGTAGGAGCCGAAGGACACGGTGTCGCCCTTGGACGCCGAGCGGTACGGCAGCGCGGGATCGGCTTCGACGAGGGCCTGCGCGCGCTGCGCCGCGTCGCTGTAACCGCCGAGCGCATGGAAGAGTTCGTACGCCCCCTGGGCGTCCCCGGCCTCGTCCAGGGCGACGGCCTCGCGATAGCGCACCGCGTTGCGCACGACGATCGCGAGAACGGCGACGAGGGATAGCACGAGGAGAACCGCGCCGATGCGCACGGTTTTCGATCGTCCTAGGGCTCTCACGCCGCCATTGTCTCCCATCCGGGGCGATACGTCAGGCAGAGGGCCTCGTGTCCTTCTTCCAGGACGCCACCAGCGCCCCAATACCGCTGCCGGCGACCAGGACGCTCATGATGCGCACGAAGGGCTGGAAGACGGTGTGGCAGCGCATCGTCTTCATCGCGCACAGCGGGCAGATCCCGCCGGGAATGAAGAACACAACGACGCTGGCGATGACCGCGAGCGCGAGCAGGGCCAGGCGCGCGGGCTTGTTCTTGACGAGGGAGGAGGCGCCGTACAGCGCGATGAGGCCGACGGCGCTGCCGGCCACCATGTTCTGGCACTGGTGGCAGTGCATCCACGACCCGTCGGCCCTTTGCTCGCACGCCGAAAAGACGGTCACGCCTCCGGCGAGCAGCAGGGCACTGAGAGCGGCGGGGACCAGCGGAATGATGACGTCCTTCTTTGCCACGGTATCCATTCCTTGAAGACAACGATAAGTGTTGATGAGCTTTACTTAAGTATATTAAGCCTAACTTTCAACGCTCGTCAACGATCGATGATGCCACCACGGCACCCCGAACATACAGTTCGCCCCGCCGGGTCTCGACGGGGCGAAC
>CAKMQM010000281.1:0-9481 GCA_927911615.1 uncultured Xylanimonas sp. | reverse complement strand
CGCAGCCGTGACGATGACGATGACCCCATCCCGACCTTCGAGGTCCAAGCAACCGCGCGCTACGTCCGGCCTAACTCCTGGGGTGTGGCTGCTTCGTGGTCCAATCCGAGCGGAGCGGAGATTACACAGACCAATGTCTGGATCGAGGGACTGAAAGACTCGACCAAGCAGAGCTGGAAAGGTCCGCTCACCCAGTGGTGGGCCGAGGACCTGCAGCCCGGCCACGAGTACACGATCGTCGTCCAGGTCATCGGAAATAATGGCCAGCACCGCGAGGTGAAGACCACCGTGAAGACCGGCGACTTGGCCGATAACGTGAAGGCGACTTTCGAAGGCAAGATCACCTGCCCGAATGGGCAGGAGTGCGGCTCGATGACGCTGCGCGCCGTCAACGCCTCGAACTTCCAGTCCGGCGTGACGCTCGTCTGCAGCGTCAAGACCGGTCGCCCCTCTTCGGTCACGCAGTTCCGTTTCTCGCGGGATAACCCTCAGATTACGGGTATCCTGACCGAGGCCATAACGGCGGATGAGCTCCTTGCGAAGCCTCCCGTCGTCGACTGTCACGCCGAATAGACCACCCCCGCCACACAACAAAGGTAGAAACATGACCCTTTCCATTGAGGATGCAACCAGGTTCGCCCAGGTCTTCAAGGGCCTCGTCGACGGCGTGTCCGTGGCGGTCCTGGACAAGCGCCAGGCCGTGCGACTCGCACTCACGACGATGTTCGCCGGAGGCCACCTCCTGCTCGAGGACGCCCCCGGCACCGGCAAGACCGCGCTGGCGCGCGCCATCAGCGCCGTCATCGACGGCACGCACTCGCGCATCCAGTTCACCCCGGACCTGCTGCCCTCGGACATCACCGGCGTCAACATGTTCAACCAGAAGACGGGCGAGTGGGTCTTCCACGCCGGCCCCGTCTTCGCGGAGATCGTCCTGGCCGACGAGATCAACCGCGCGTCGCCCAAGACCCAGTCCGCCCTCCTCGAGGTCATGGAAGAGGCCCAGGTGACGGTTGACGGCGTGCGCCGCCCCGCCCCCCAGCCCTTCATGGTCATCGCGACCCAGAACCCCGTCGAGCAGGCCGGCACCTACCCGCTGCCCGAGGCCCAGCTGGACCGCTTCCTCATGAAGACCTCGATCGGCTACCCCTCGCGCTCCGCGATGATCGACGTCCTCGACGGCTCGGCCTCGCCCGACCGCTCGAAGAACCTCAAGCCCCTGCTGTCGGGCAAGGACATCGTCGCCTGGGCGGCCCTGGCCTCGGCGAACCACACGGACCGCGCCGTCCTCGACTACGTGGCCGCGCTGGCGGAGGCGACCCGCGAGGACGAGTCCTCGCTGCTGGGCGTGTCCACCCGTGGCGCCATCGGCATGGTGCGCTGCGCCCGCGTGTGGGCGGCCGCGCAGGGACGTAACTTCGTCCTGCCCGACGACATCAAGGCCCTCGCGGTGCCCGTGTGGGCGCACCGCGTCATCGTCGACCCCGACGCCGCCTTCTCGGGCGCGACCGCCGAGGGCGTCATCCAGCGTGCCCTGACGTCGGTGCCCGCACCGGCCGTCGGCGCGTAAGGAAACGCCGGATACAACGATGGAAGGGAAGCGAACGGACACCCCCACGATGGTCTCGCCCAAACGGGCGCAGGCCGTTCGTTCGCATCCCCTCAAAACCCTCATGGGCGCGGTCACCCCGACCGGGTGGGCGGTGGTCACGCTTGTCGTCGTGGGCCTCGTGCTTGCGGTCGCCTTCCAGTGGGTCGAGGCCCTGGCGTGCGCTCTCGCGGGCGTCGTGGCCCTGCTGCTCGCAGCGATGCGCGTCGCGTGGCGTCCCCCGCACGTCGTGTCGATCCGCGTCCCCAACGAGCGCATCGTGGCCGGCCAGACCGCCGTCGGCGAGATTTCGGTGCGCAACGAGCGGGCCCGTTCCGTGCGCTCGGGCATCATCGAGCTGCCGATCGGCACGGGGACGGGCGAGTTCGTCGTGCCCCCGCTGGGTGCTCACGAGACCTGGGACGAGATGTTCCTGATTTCCTCGCGTCACCGAGGCATCATCAACGTCGGCCCCGCGCGCGCCGTGCGCTCCGATGCGCTCGGCCTGCTGCGCCGCGTACGCATGTGGGACGAGCCCGTCCTCCTGCACGTGCACCCTCGAACCGTGCGCGTTCCCTTCGATGCGACCGGCTTCCAGCTGGACGTGGAGGGCGTGTCCACGGGCAAGCTCTCCAGCTCCGACGTCTCCTTCCACGCGCTGCGCGATTACGAGCCGGGCGACGACCGCCGCGCCGTGCACTGGCAGTCGACGGCGCGCCTGGGCAAGCTCATCGTGCGCCAGTACGAGGAGACGCACCGCTCCCACCACGTCATCGTCTTGGATACGTCGCGCGACGCGTGGGACCACGACACCTTTGAGACTGCGGTCTCCGTCGCCGGCTCCCTGGGCCTGGCGAACCTGCGCGAATCGCGCCCCGTGTCGCTGTCGACGACCGAGGGCTGGCTGCCGTCGGGCGTCGCCATGCGCATGCTGGACGCCCTCTCCGAGGTGAAGGCTCGCTCCTTCGGCGACCTGTCGCGCCGCGTGCGCGAGGCCGTGGCGCAGCGCCCCGGCGTCTCCGCCCTCACCCTCATCGTCGGACCGAACGTGACGGACATCGAGGCCGCTCACCTGGCACGCCTGGCCCCGATCGACGTTCCGGTCTCCATCATTCGTATCGGTGCGGAGGGCGTGCGAGCCCGCCGTGACCTCGGCCGTGGTGTGCTCCTGGATTGCTCGACGCTGGACGACCTGCCGCGCATTATCGTCGCCGGAGGCCTGGCATGAGCAAGAGTGTCGACACCAAGCCCCGCGCTCAGCGCATCGATTCCCAGGACGAGGCCGTGGCCTCGTCCGTCGACGCGACCGAGCAGCGCGAGGCCACAGCCCAGGATCAGGTGTCCGCCGCCGCGGGCGAGTCTGCGGCGCCCAAGCCGAGGACTACCCGCAACCGTCTGCTGACGATCACGCAGCGCTTCGCGACGTTCCGCACGCGCCTGCCGATCTGGTCGCTGCTCGTCCTCGCCCTGCTCTTCGCCGGCCCGGTCGCGGCCTTCGAGCCCGTCTTCGGCGGGGGAGCGGGCGCGATCGCCGCGGGCGCGGGCGTGGCCTGCGGCTTGCTGATCGCCGCCGCCTCGACGCGCTGGCGCTGGGACGCGCTGACGACCGTCCTGAGCGTCGTCGTCACGTACTTCCTGCTGGGCAGCGCGGCCGCTCTGCGCGCCGAGGCCCTCTATGGGTTCCTGCCCACGGGCAAGACCCTGCAGGTCATGGTGCTGGGTTCCTTCCGCGCGTGGAAGGACCTGCTGACCCTGACGGCCCCCGTGTCCGTCTACTCGGGCCCGGCCCTCGTGCCGTGGATGTGCGGCCTCGTGTGTGCTGTCCTCGCTGGCCTGATCACCGCCCGCTCCGGGCGCGCGGTCCTCGGGTCGATTCCGCTCGTCCTCATGGGCGTCATTTCGGTCTTCTTCGGCCTCTCTCACCACGCGCTACCCGTGTGGGGTGTGCTGGCCTGGTGGGCGCTCCTGGCCGCCTGGTGGGCGCTGGCCGCCCAGTACCAGCGCATCACGCTGGGGCAGGACGTCCTCGTTGGTCGTTCCGCCTCGGGCGGCGGTGAGGCGACGGCCGCGCGTCAGTCGCGTTCGACCGTGTACGTCGGCACGCGCCTGCTGGGCGCCCTCGCCATTCTCGCGGTGTCCGTCGGCGTCGCGCTGCCCGCCGCAGCGTTCCTCGGCGCGGGCGGGACTCGCATCGTGGGCCGCGACCTGGTGGATCCGCCCCTGGACATTCAGGCCTACCCCTCGCCCCTGTCCTCCTTCCGCCACTACACGACGGACCTGCAGGACGAAACCCTCCTGACCGTGTCCGACCTGCCGGAGAACCAGCGCGTGCGCATCGCCGCGATGGACGTGTACGACGGTACGACCTTCGGCATGTCCACGAAGCGCGGAGACGGACACACGGGCTATATCCCCGTGGAGTCCACGATCCCCGGCCGCCCCGAGGGCGACTCCCTCGTGACCGTGACGACGAACGGCCTGTCCGGCCCGTGGGTGCCGGTGCTCGGCAGCCCCTCGGAGATCGCGTTCACGGGCGCGGGTTCCGCCGCCCAGAAGGACGGCCTCTACGTGGACACGTGGGCGAACGCCGCGCTGACGACCGGCCCCGCCGGAACCATGACCTACAACGTGCGCACGTCCTTCGCTGAGCCCGTGCGCGACGAGGACCTGGCGTCCCTGTCGGTTGTGCCGCTGTCGGTGACGGATAAGAACGTGCCCGAGGGCCTGGCAACGAAGGTCTCGGAGCTCACCCAGAACGCCTCCACGGCTCTGTCCGCAGCGCGCGCGATCGAGCACTACCTGGCGAACAACGGCTACTACCTGAACGAGAATACCCAGTTCTCGCGTCCGGGTGTGCGCACGGACCGCTTGGAACGAATGCTGAGCAGCGACGAGCAGCTCATCGGCGACGACCAGCAGTATTCGGCGCTCATGGCCCTGATGCTGCATCAGTTGGGTATGAACGCTCGCGTCGTCATGGGTGCCTACCCCGAGGGCGGCTCCCAGGGTGGCCCCGCGACCCTGCACGGCTCGGATATCCGCGCGTGGGTCGAGGTCGAGTTCGAGGGCGGCGTCTGGGCCGTCTTCGATCCCACGCCCCCGCGCGACCACACGCCGCAGACCCAGGTCCCCAAGCCTCGGAGCGTGCCGCGCCCGCAGGTGCTCCAGCCTCCGGAGCCCCCGGAGCTCCCGCCGAGCTGCCGCCGACGACGCGCGACCAGAACGCCGACCCGATGGAGCCCCCGGCCGAGCCCTTCCCGTGGGGTCTCGTCGCCGGTATCTCGGGTGGAATCCTGTTGATTCTTCTGCCGCCGCTGATGGTCCTGCTGTTCAAGGCGGGGCGCCGCAGGCGTCGGCGCCGCGCCGCCGCCGTGGGCGCGCTGGTCGGCTCGTGGGACGAGGTCGTGGACCTGGCCGCGGACTCCGGCCTGCGCATCGACGTGGGTCGTACGCGCCAGGAGACCGCCTGGTCGCTGGCCTCCCAGTGGGAGCTCGGCGAGGACCCGGGCGACCCCTTCACCCTGGTGACGGGCGAGGTGCGCCACGGCGACGACGGCTCGACGGACTCGGTGGAGGTCGACGAGGCCGAGGCCGGCGCGGGACGCTACGTCATCGACGGCTGGAGCCGCTTCGGCGACGACGTGCCCGCCCCCCGTGGTGATCGCGCGCTACGCGGATATCGCGAGCTTCGCCTCGAACGGTGCCTCGCGTGACCGTGCGCGTGACGCGTGGGCCCAGGTGCGTTCCCTGCGTACTCAGGTGAGCAAGAAGGCTGGTTTCCTGGCGCGCGTGCGCCGCGCGCTGTCCCTGCGAAGCCTGCGCATGCGCCGCAAGTTGCGACTGAGCGCGTCGATCGCGCGCACGATTGATGAGGAGAAGAAGGCGTGACGCCAGCGGTTGCGGGTATGAAGGGCCCCGAGATTCCCGGTTTCCGGTGGGTGCGCCCGCTGGGCCAGGGTGGCTTCGCCGACGTCTTCCTGTACCGTCAGGAGCTGCCGAGTCGCGAGGTCGCCATCAAGGTCGTGCGTACGCAGGGCGATGAGCGGGGCACGAAGGAACTGCACCGCGAGGCCGACGCCATGACGCTGCTGGCCGGTCACCCCGCGGTCGTCGAGCTGCACGGCGTGGGCACGACGGCGGACGGCCGCGCCTACCTGGTGATGGAATATTGCCCGGTCGCTGACCTGCTCACGCAGGTGCGCGCGCGCCCGATGGACCTGGAGAAGGCCCTCGACACGATGATCAAGGTGTGCGGCGGCGTGGAGATGTTCCACCGCCAGGGGTACGTGCACCGCGATATCAAGCCGTCCAACATCATGCTGGATGCCTACGGCAAGCCGGTGCTCGCCGACTTCGGCGTGGCCTCGAAGATCGGGCAGCTGGAGGTCGGCGCGTTCGATGGCTTCTCGGTGCTGTGGGCGCCCCCGGAGCAGCAGGACGTGAATTCCCCGGCCTCGCCCCTGCAGGACGTGTGGGCGCTGGCCTCAACGACGTGGACCTTCGTGACGGGGCGCAGCCCCTTCGAGGATCCGATCGGCGACAATTCTGCCGCGTCGATCGCGAACCGCGTGCAGCGCGGGCGCATGCGTGGGCTGGGCCGCGCGGATGCGCCAGCTGAGCTTGAGCGCGTGCTGCGCGCGGCCATGGCGATCGATCCGCAGGAGCGCACGCAGAGCGCGATGGAGTTCGGTCAGGGGCTGCAGCGCGTCCAGAAAGAGCTGGGCCTGCCGCGCACGGAGATGGAGATCAAGGAGAAGCGCTCCAAGGCCTCTACGACCGTCTCGGGCGACCAGAAGACGCGCCTGCGCGGCGCTCCCGTCATCGACCCGGATAAGACGCGCCTGCGCTCCTCGGCCTCGTACTCCTTCGAGGGCGGGGCGGGCTCCGGCGGCGTCGAGGCCGTCGCGGATTCGTGGAAGATCGATCGTTCCTCGGACGTGGACGAGGACTCGATCGGTCGGGTGGTCGAGGATTCCTCGGGCGCCAAGCGGGGCATCTCGCCCGTCGTGGGTGTGCTCCTGGCGCTCGTGGCCGCGGTGATCGCGGCCGGCCTGGTCGTGGGCATGCTGCGCGGCGAAGGATCGTTTACGCGCATTTCTTCCGCCCCCGAGACGGCGAGCGCGTCGCCCGCCCCCGGGGATGCCGTGGGGTCAGCCCCGCCGCAGGCGTCCGGCCTGGCGGGGGAGTACGCCGACGGCGTGGTGACGTGGACGTGGACGGCGCCGACGGGCCCGGCCCCCTCCGACATCGTCTACGCCTACGAGGCCACGGGTCCGGCAGGCACGTCGCGCGGCCGGGTGGAGACCACGACGGCGATGGTGGACGGCGCCAGCGGCGAGAATTGCATGGAGATTACGACGGTGTCCCGCTCGTCGGGGCGCATGTCCGAGCCGCTGCGCGCGTGTGTGGATGTGCCGTGATGTGGATCATGCAATCGGTTCAGTTTTATCCTCCGCGACGTATCGCTTCTCAACGAGGCGCTGGTCACGTCGCGTGTAGAATGGTCAGTATCGCGCGTGATCCCTCGCGCTCAACGCAGCTAAAGGATGAAGGCACATGTCTCTGAATGAACATGCGGAACGTTCCGCAGTTCGATGGGGCGCCTCGACTGACATCGGTCCGGTCCGCTCCGAAAACGAGGATTCGTGGCTGGCTGTCCCTCCCGTCTTCGCCGTCGCAGATGGCATGGGTGGTCACCTGGGTGGTGCCCAGGCCTCGTCGAGTGCCGTCATTACCCTCCAGGAGTTCCTGAGCACCGATCGTCTGGGCAACCGTCCCGTCGACCTGGTGGACCTGTCCGTCGCGATCGACGCGGCGGCGACGGCCGTCGCCTCGCTGGCCCCGATCGATAATCCGATGAGTGCGCCGGGGACGACCCTGTCGGGCGTCATGGTGCTGCGCACCGCCGAGGGGCCGTACTGGCTCTCATTTAACGTGGGTGACTCGCGCGTGTATGTCGTGGGCGGCGGTGGCATCCGCCAGCTCACCCACGACCACTCCGCGCTGCAGGAAGCACGTGACCTCGCGGCCACCTCCGGAGCGCCCCGTGTGATCCCTCCCGCAAACGTTGTGACAAAGGCGCTGGGTGCCGGGCAGACCGGAAGTGTGAAAGCCGACTACACAATCATGCCGCTGGAAGAGGGCGATCGGGCGGTCATCTGTACAGACGGCGTGCACGGCGTCCTGCGTGATTCGCAGATTCATGCGGTTGTTGCGGCCGGCGACGGCCCTCAGGGGACCGCGGATGCGCTTGTGCGCGCGTCGCTGGAATCGAGCACGCGGGATAATACGACCGCCGTTGTAGTTTACGCAGGAACCAAATCACGAGTAACATTGACATCGAATGTCATGAATCGGATGATTCAACCAGTACGTCCGGCGTCGATCGAGACCGCTCGCCGGGTTCCTCGTAGAGAAGGCAGTAACTGATGCTTCAGATTGGACGCTTCCTGTGCCGCGGGCAGGGCGCGATGCTCGTCACGGGCCCCCTCGGTGCGGCACTGGTTCCGCTCGACTTCGCAGACTCTGCGGCCGACGTGGTGTGGGGTCGTGCCGACACCCAGGCGTGGCTGTCTCACGTTCAGGCCGAAAAGGGCGACGCCCTCCTCCTGGACTGCGCGGGCGAGCAGCCCTACCTGACCGTGCTGGGTAACATCCAGCTGCGCATGCGCGCCGCCGGCCAGATCACCGAGCAGGTCTGGACCGATCCGATCTGGGCGTGGCCCTTCAACCCCGGCGAGTGGCAGACCTTCGAGGCCACCATCGTCGACGGCGACGAGGTCACGTGGATGGTGCCCGCCGCCGACCGCGTCGAGGCGGGCGAGATCCGCATTGGCCGCGCGCTCGACGAGGTCGAGGCCCTCGCCTCGATGCCCGTCGACACCATGGGCTTCCTCATCAACCCCGACATCCCGGATCACGAGCGCCGCGCCCGCCGCGAGGCCCGCGAGGAGCTGCCGGAGCCGACCATGCACACTGCCTCCGTGGACCTGGCTGCCGTCGAGGCCCAGTTCCTCGCCGCGACCAGCAACGGTCCCGTGTCGCTGAGCTCCCGCTTCCCGCACCCCCCGACGAGGTCTCCGAGGAGTCGGATGAGCAGATCGAAGGCGAGTCGCACGAGGAGCGCCCGCGAAGGACGCCGAGCAGCCCTCGGGCGAGCTCTACGTCGTCGCCGACGCTGAGGAGCCGCCGGTCGACACGGCGGAGTCCGCCGAGCGTGCCGGTGGTTTCGGCGAGTCCGGTACCCGGCCTCGTCTGAGCCTGCCCCCGAGGCGGTCGTCGAGCCCCCCGCCGCCCCCGAGGCCATGAGCGCCGAGGGCCTGGCCGACCTGGGTGCCGAGACCGACACCGAGGCGACGATCCTGCGCCTGGCCCCCACGAACTCGGGCCCCGCCGCGCCCGTCGCGTTCCTGATTCACGGCGGCACCGTGCCCGTCGAGGTTTCCCGTGACGTCGTCATCGGCCGCGACCCCGACGCCCGTGCGCTGACCGGCCGCCCCGTCGCGACCGTCCTGCGCGTGCCCAGCCCGCAGACCGAGATCTCCCGCTCGCACTGCGCCGTCATGATGACGACCCCCGGCTCCTGGGCTCTCATGGACCTGGGCAGCGCGAACGGCACCGTCCTGCGCCACGCCGACGGCTCGTTCCAGGACGTCACCCCCATGGTGACGATCGCCCTGAACGACGGCGACCTCATCGACGTGGGCGAGGGAACCACCATCGAGTTCCGCGTGCGCTGATCGACTCACACGCTGCAGGTGGGGCGGGCCTTCGGGCTCGCCCCACCTGCTTGTACGGTGGTTTTTCGCGAGCGCGCGATACCGGGAAAGGCGCCCTGCCTCGTCTATGTAAGGACAATCATACTCTCGCGCGCCTTGAGGTGACCTTGGTCCC
>CAKMQM010000280.1:0-5903 GCA_927911615.1 uncultured Xylanimonas sp. | reverse complement strand
ATCATCATGTGGCTGGGTATCGCGGTCAGCCATATTCGTTTCCGTCGCGCCTACCTGCTGCAGGGGTACCGCCTCGAGACCTGCCGTATCGATCGCCGTTCTTCCCGGCCGGTCCATCATCGCGTTCATCATGTGCCTGGTGGTCATGGCGGGACAGAACTATGAAGCCGTGCTTCACGGCCAGGTCTGGGAGGTTGCTTCCTCCTCATCGGACTTCCGCTCTTCGGCGTGGTCTGGTGGGGCTACCACGTGGTGCGTAAGGATCGGGTGGTGCCGCTGGCTGAGATGGACGTGGCGCCCGTCGAGATCGAACCCCGTCACGAACTGACACTCGACGGAGGCCGGGGCGCGGTGGTCGGGTACGCCCGGTGCGCCCCTTGTCACCCCTGGGCTCTGCCCGGCGTGGCGGTGCGTGAGCGGCGTGGCACTTCATAGGATGGGGCCATGATCAACACGCGACGCATTCTTGCCGTGACCTCCCTGTCGGCCCTCGTTCTGGGCATCGCCGCCTGTTCCCCGCAGGGCACGCAGCCCCAGTCGGGGTCCACTGCCTCGTCCAGTTCTTCGAGCGCTTCCGCCTCTCAGAACGACATGCCCGCCCAGAGCGGCGCTGGCCCCCAGAGCGGCGTGCCCGACGAGGGGAACCAGGCCCCCGAGGTGAACGTCGCCGACAACGACCAGCGCTGCGACCTGACGAACCTGCAGCCCTCCATCGACTCCCAGCAGGAGGCGGGCGGCACCACGTACGTGGACATCGGCTTCACGAACGAGGGGCCTTCGTGCTGGATTGACGGCTTCCCGCAGATCATTTTCTCCGGCGGCGGCTCCGTCATCTCCACCGCCGTGCGCGACGGTGAGGACCCCGGTAACGTCTACACGATCGCTCAGGGAGGCCGCCTGGGCGTGACCCTGACGGCAGAATCGACGGACGGCGTCGACGGGTGTAACCCCGCCGATTCGGAGCTGGTCGACATCATGCCCGAGGCGGGTACCGGCGCGACGAGCCTGCAGCTGACCCTGCGCGTGTGCCAGGAGATGCCCTCGGTGTCGGTCGGCCCCTTCGAGCCGCGTTGATGATTCCGTAGACGCGACGCTGCCGGGTGCCCGTGAGGGTGCCCGGCAGTCTTGTGTACGAGCGCCGATGGAAGCGAATATGAGATTTGGGCGCGTGCTGTTACGCTGAACCAGCTGGAAGAAGTCGCGCATCCGCAGCGTCACACCGAGGCGACCGCGTCGGTGCGCGTGGCCCCTTCTTCCCCGGTTGACGCGTAACCCGTGCGCGCCGACTGTGCACACTGAGATCCTTAAGGAGACACTCCCATGGGTATGCGTTCCACGACCCAGGCATTCCAGTTCGACGTGCCGTTCGAGCAGCTGTTCCAGCTCGCCGTCCCGGCCGCGCAGTCCGTTCCGAAGGCGACCGTGACGCTCGCCGACCCCAACCGCCAAGTTGTCACCTTCGACACCCCGATGGGCATGATGTCCTGGGGCGAGAACATCGTCGTGGGCTTCATCCCCTCTGAGGCCGGCACCGTCGTTGAGGTCACCTGCACGACCAAGGGTCTGCCCAACCTCATGCAGGACAGTCGTAACCGCAAGCTGATCGCGCAGTTCGTGACCGCTCTGTCCAACCTTGCGCAGACCACCGCCGTGGAGGTCGCTCGCTCCTGACGGCGCGCACTCGCACGACTCGGCCCCGGCCTCGTTCATAGTGACGAGGTCGGGGCCGAGTCTTGTGCGCAGCGCGCGGGCGCTGCGTCCTCCCCGGCTGTGCCCGGTCCGGGGAGGGGGACGTTACTGTCCGGAGGTGTCTGTGAGCGTCCAGCGCTGCGACTTGGAGGAGTCGGAGCACTGCGAGATGACCGCCTGCGTAGCGTCGCGCGTCGTGTCGCCCGGGATCGTCAGGCATAGGCCGGATGCGCGGTTTTCGAGCTGGCCGTTCTCGTTGAGATCCCACTTCTGGGATTCCAGAGCCGGGTAGCAGGTCCACATGTGCGCGACCGTACCCTCCTCGGTGTAGCCGCCAAGGACGTCGACGCAGCGGTCGCCGATGCGGATGTGACCGTCACCCTCGTAGATGACAGTCTGCGCGGCGCTGTTCCCGGCGCAGTTGCTGTTCCACACGGGGGTGCCGTTGGATCCCTTCGGATCCTGGGAGGTCAGGCACTGGCCGAGGCCGTTGCGCAGCTGGCCGACGATCGTCGCGGGCACGAGGGCCGCATCTTCCGCGTCGGATGCAGCGGCATTGTCGGACGTGTCCACTGCGGCGGGCGCGAGGGCCGCGCGATCCGCGTAGGTGGCGGGGGAGAAGACCACCATGTCCCACGAGGACAGGCGACCCACGTTGAACGTGAGGGTCGTACGGCCCTGCGCATCCGTGCCCGTCGTGAAGTCGAGGGGTGTTGGGCGGCCACCGTCGTCGTCAGGGCTGACGGCGAAGATCGAACCGGGGAGTGCCTCGCCGTCCTCCAGGTGGTAGGTGACGGAGGTGTTGTCGAAGGGCAGGATCGGCTTGGCGGCGTTGCGCCAGTACTCGTCGTTGCCCTCGTTGTCGTTGGTGCGCAGGTTGATCAGGTGCAGGGCCGTGCCCGCGTTGGACGTCATGGTGTTCGCCCAGATCGTGTTCGCGGCACCGTCCGTCGAGGTCGGCAGTCCCACGCCGTTCGTCGAGACCTCGACCTGGCGTTCCTTGCGCGTCAGGTTGTCGCCGAAAAGCAGGTTCTCGTAGGCGGTGGAGATGTTGTAGAAGTTCTTCATCCACGTCTGCGTGTCGGCGGACAGACCGCGGCCGGATTCGGCGAAGAACTGATCGTCCAGCATGCGCCCGTAGTCGCCGAGCTCCAGGTGGTGCGCGCCGTTCGCCGCGAACGCCGCGTCCGCGAGCTTGATGGAATCTGCGTTGAACTCGCGGAACGTAATGCAGTCGATGTTGACGGGCGCGTACTTCTCGTACTTGTCGATCGGGAAGGAAATCGTGTGGGTGCCCGGGGTGAGCTCCACGTTGATGCTGATGTCCTCGCGCCAGTCAGAGTCGCTCTGCGTCTTATTGAAGGTGACGTACTTCAGGAGCTTCTGCTGACCCTTCTTACCCATGTCGATCATCACCTGGTGGCTGGCGCCATCTGCCTGCGGGCTCGAGTAACGCGGTGAGAAGGTGAAGGTGCCTCCCTGTCCTGCGTCAACGGTGAAGGTGACGGCGTCGCCGTCCTTGGAAATACCCGAGGCGTAGGAGCCGCCCGAGGCGGAAGCGTCGCCCGACACGATGGTGACGTCGCCGCTCATCTTCGCCTGGTCGGACTCGGCCTCGATACGCACGCCGTTGTCGGGGGTGATTTCGGGGTGCCTGTACTCCTTGGCCGCCGCATCCCAGTAGCGGGTCGTCGGGTCGTAGTCGTTTGCGTAGGCGGTGACCACCATCGGCTTCTTCGTACCCGTGGCGCGCACGCCCTGCAGGTAGCTGGCGATCTGCGCGTTGGTCTCGTTGTTGTCCCACAGCTCCGTGTACAGGTACGTGGATGAGCCGGGAATGACCTTGTCGTTTCCGGCACCGTCGGGCAGGTTGATGCCCACCGCGCCCTTCGTCTTCTCGGCGGTCTCGTTGACGAGGGCAGCCAGCCCCTCGGTCAGGTCGAGATCCTTACCGGAAGCATCCTTCTTGACGGTCTGGCCGAGCGTGTCGATGTGCGTGCCGGTGAACGCGAATTCATTCTTCTGGGTCGCGTATTGGCCGGTGATGTAGTCGCGCCAGCCCTGGTTGTTGACGTTCATCATCGTCATATGGTTCTGGGGCTTGGGCGTGTTGGGGGGCACCTTGACCCACCACTGGCTGCCAAAGTCGCGTTGCCAGTAGGAGCCGTTGTTCTCGTGCAGGATCCAGTCTTCTTTGATGGCGTTCGTGTCGTAGCCGTCGTTGACTGCGTACGCCATGGAGTAGGCCAGCGAGGCGGCGCCAACTGCGTCTGCCTTGGTCACCGTAGGTGTTGATGGTCGCAGCGGAGGCGTAGGTGTCTCGGTACCACAACGGCCACTCGTTCTTGAGGTCGCCTGTGGCGACGGGCTGCTCGTGGCGGTACTGCCAGTCGTAGTACTGGAAAGCGTTGAGGTGGTAGTCCTGGCTGAGCTTCGTCACGTAGTCGGATGGGGCGTGGAAGAGGTAGGGCTCGTAGGTGGCATTGTCTGCCAAACCGTCGGGGGCAGCGGGCTTGAAGTGGGAGAGGTAGCCCATACGCGGGAAGCGCTCCCAGCTGGTGGAGGCGTCGATGGCGGTCTCCGCGTGCGTACCGTCCCCGCCGGTCGCGGTGACGAGGTATCCCTGGTTGTTCTCGCTCGGCGTCGTGTAGGTCCACGTGGCTTTACCGTTTTCGACGGTGGCGTCGCCCGAGTCGATTTCGACGCCGAGGTGGCTGACGGAGAAGTGGACGGTTCCCTCGGTTGAGGCCTCGGCCGTGATCGTCGCCTGCTTACCCGGTTCGTGCGTGGACTTGTCCGTGTAGGCGCGGGTGACGTGCGCCGTGCCCGTGGCGGTGGCCGGTGTGCTGCTCGGCAGGGGCAGAGCGGTGGCGACGACCGCGGTGCCCAGCACGATGGCCGCGGGGATGGTCAGGGGATGTCGTGTCTCCATGACGTGTGTGTCCTCGAAATCGTTGACGGGACTGCCCGGTGGGGGAGTCATGCGCGTGAAAATGCGCCCATTCAACGGTAAAGCGATTTTTCAGTAAATTAACCGACAATATGGTCATGCTGAGCGAAAATGTCCCGCAGTGCGGACAAGTAAAATCGTGGGTCGGTTGAATTTCTAAGTATTTGCTAGGTGTTGTGCGCCCGTGAGCTGCTGCTTTGGTCGCTTGGCTGCAAGTGGGCCTGTCGCTGTTTTCTGAAAGTGTCTAACAGGATCGCGGTAGGGGAGTATCCTGAAAAGTTGGGTTTTCTGAGTCCGTTTCGCGCGCGCTATTCGTCATTGACGAGGCCGGGGTTGGGATGGAAGGAAAATGGGTGTGTTACCGGCCCTTAGCTGGTCGCTTATGCAGTAAGCTAGGCCACATGAATCGCCCGCATGCATTGGCGAGCGAATGTCGAGCAAGGGGGCAGCGAGGAGTGTTGTAGCTCCTCGCCCCAGGAAAGAGGGCATAGTGGCGGCAGTGATCGAGCGAGCCGAGCTGCATAAGACAATCTGGCGCATCGCCAACGACCTGCGCGGCAGCGTGGACGGGTGGGACTTCAAGAGCTACGTCCTGGGCTTCCTGTTCTACCGCTTCATCTCGGAGAACCTGACGGACTATGTGAATGCCTCCGAGCGTGCGGCGATCCTCGCTGAAGGTGGAACCCCTGAAGAGGCCGCGGCCTTCGATTACGCGACCCTCAGCAACGAGGATGCGGAAGCGGCGCGTGAAGGCATCGTCAAGGAAAAGGGCTTCTTCATTCGCCCGTCTGATCTGTTTGGAAACGTGCGCGCTCAGGCTTCTGGTGACGAGAACCTGAATGAGACCCTCTCCTACGCCTTCCGCTTCATTGAGAACTCGGCGCGGGGCAGCGGTTCCGAGTCTGACCTGCGTGGCCTCTTCGACGACGTGGACGTGAACTCCACGAAGCTTGGGAACACGGTCGCCCAGCGTAACGCGAAGCTCGTGAAGATCATGGACGCCGTCGGCGATCTGCCTCTGGAGCACGGTGCTGCGCAGATCGATGCTTTCGGTGATGCCTACGAGTACCTGATGACCATGTATGCCTCGAGCGCGGGCAAGTCGGGCGGCGAGTTCTACACGCCCAGGAGGTCGCAGAGGTCCTCGCGACCCTCGCTCTGGATGGGCGCTCCGATGTCACGCGCGTGTACGACCCTTGCGCGGGCTCGGGGTCCCTGCTCCTGAAGTTCGCGAAGCTTCTCGGGCCGTCGAGTAGCCGTCAGT
>CAKMQM010000279.1:0-4086 GCA_927911615.1 uncultured Xylanimonas sp. | reverse complement strand
ATGGAGCACCCCAGGTGCTGCGCGCCGATAACGGGCCTGAATTCATTGCCGCAGCCATGGGGCGCTGGGCCAGCGAGCACGACACGCTCCAAGCATTCATCCCGCCCGGCCAGCCGTGGCATAACGGGTTCGTGGAGTCCTGCACAACCGCATGCGCGATGAACTCCTGGAGGACAACATGTTCGAAGGGCTCGACCACGCGCGCGCCCTGATCGGTGCCTGGTCGCGCCGCTACAATGAAGAACACCCCCCACAGTGCGCTGGGCTGGCTCTCACCCAACCAATACGCGCGCCAATGGGCACAACACCACCAATAACAACCAACAACCCTCAAAACACCCGGCCCACAAAACCAGACCAAGCCAGAACGCCTTGACTTCGATCCGAGAGCCGACTCCGTGTCTGTCAAGGAGCTGCTGGAAAAGCTCCTGTGTGCGGGCGCGTGTCTGCTCCACGAGCGGCATGAAGCTCGTTGTCGGATAGACGTCGATGGTCGTTGACATACCCCAATTCTAGAGCCCGAATGAGCGCGAACACAGGAGGCAATTCCCATGGCTGACTCATCTTTTGGGGCTCTTCATAATTGGGGGTGTAGTTGGGGTCTGGGCCTGTGTGCAAGTTGTTGACGGTTTGTTTATGCGGCTGTTGTCCAGGCCGCTTCGTGTCGTTCGTCTTCGATGGGGGGGATTTGGCGCCGAGGCTGGTGTAGACCTGGTCGCGGGTGGTAAAGGCACGCCGGTAGTAGTACTCGGTTGTGAGGGTGGCCCACAAGGATTCAGCCACCCACCGTCCTCACGGCGGGCGGCACGTGCCCAATCGAGGGGGTAAGCGACTCGTGGTGGGGTCGGCGATGACCGTGATTCTCGGCGTCGCCGACCCCACCAGAAGTTCAGTGGCGGGTCACTTGGCGTCCCCAGCGTCCTTCTCGAATCCGACCTGCCACAACCCCATGTCGAGCAGCTTCATCTGCGGATAGATGAGGTCATCAGTCCGCATTCCGCGCCGCGCTTCCTCGAGGCGGTCGTTGTGGGCCTCGTAAATATCCGCGAGTTCGAGGAGAGAATCCTTGTTATAACTCTTCTTTTCTAGGCCTAAATACTTCGCTCCTTCTTCAAAGAATCTGTCGTACGCGGGCACGCACCCGAGCGTTCCCATGAGGATTTTCGTGATGAGGACCTGTGACACCGGGCTCGCAACCTCATGCCCTGCGACCTGTTCACGGATCGGATAGAAATGGTTCTCGATGTAGTCGTACAGCTTCGTGTACTGCTCCCAAACGTCACTGTTTCGCACATCCGTGCACGCAAGCCCAAACAGGCGGTCGTATTCGGGCTTGAGGATCTCCTCGACGATGGGCGAAAGCACCTTGTAGTCCTTCTGAAGCAGGAAGCACGAGCCCCGATACATCCCCCAGCTCGCCAGGTAGAAAGCGAGGTGCAGGCTCAAATAGTCGTAGTCCGGGGAAGGGTTAGTCCGCGCATCTCGAAAGACGCGATAGCAATGCTCCCACGAGCGGGAGCGCCCATTCTCATTCGCGCGCGCGTCATCGTAGAAGGTCTGCGCAGCGTTGATCAACTCATCAATGGCTTCCATAGTTGTGCTCCTTGTGTCTTCACGACAGGCCTCACTTCCTCGAGAGCCCTCGTTATTTCAGCGGTTCCTATGCGCGCGGATTCGGATGCGAGAGGTCGACCGCCAGATTGGGCAGCCACGCGACCGGGTCCCCCATGCCTCGTTGTTCCTCATGCCTCACCGAGCAACACCGCTTCATTTCTCGATAACCATATCGCACGGAGCCGCCACAACGTAGCCATTTGGAAGACTGCAACTCAGCATCGTCGGTGCCTGGCAATCCGGGATCACTCTCGTACCCACATCTTCCGACGAGGCCGGGGCCAGGCATGCACATACGTGCGGTTATGGGAATGTGAGTGGGAGGATTTGCGTGATGGTTGCGCAGCATTCTTAGTGTTTCGTGTCGGTTCTGCGCGTACCCTGATGAGAAAGGATGCGCTCCCAAGGGTGGGGGCGCGTCAGAGGACACCTCACCGTGGAGGCACACACACCATGAAGGTCCCACCCCTATCCGAGCAACCCGTCGCCGAGGAAGAGGAGCAAGCCTTCCTCGCCCCGCCGTCACGCCACAAGAAGCGCTCAGTGGCCGCCAGACGAGCAGCACTGCGCCCGTGGGCAATGGGTATCGGGCTCACCGTACTGGTGGCTGTGGCAGCTGTTGGTGCCTACAGGCTGGGCGCGGGCATCGCCTCATGGAACGAGAATCCCAGCGCCGCGGCGACGCCCACGGTGCATCCAGCACCCGAGCCAACCGCATCGACTGAACCCCCAATGTCGGGCGGCTACGAGATCGGCCCCGACGGAGTCCTCGTACGCCCAGCCGAGTTCGCGGCAGACACGTACACGAAGCCCGAACTACCCGAGGCAGCCAAGGAAAACAGTGAGCGAGGCGCAGAGCTTGCAGCTGAGTATGTTGTCGAGACACTCACCTATGCGTGGAACACAGGTGATACACAACCTTTTGCTGATGTCACCGAGCCTGGAGAGAGATTCCGGGAGACCTACATCAAGAACATCACCAATCTCTACGCAAATGGGTGGATGTATGACAATAGCTCGACCATCACGGGCATCGTATCGGTAGAACCCGTTACGGACGAGAAATGGGGAGTACAGGACGGAACCATCGGAGTTGTATTTAAAGCATCGACCAACAATGGAACTGCTTGTAGTGGTCAGCGCATTATCACAAGCGACACTTCATTCGACGTGACTTTAGCGTTCTTTATGACCTGGAAAGACGGACGTTGGATCGCTACTGGGGGAGGCGTATCCCGGGATGGTCAGTAAGCTTACATGCGTTAGTGTCATCGTTCTCGCGGCTGCGATATCCAATATCAACGCCGGAGTGGCACTCGCTGACAGTAACCCTATCGCTCCGACCAGTTCATGCGCTGACGCCTTCGGGTCGCAACTTGGATTCTGTGCAGACGGAAGCAATGATGCAGCGAACATATATCTGCAGGAACAACAGCAGTATCACGTTCCCGCAGAGCAGTCGTCACTCGGCTATCCATGGACCGTGGATGCTCAGCGGAACCAGCTAACAGCTGAAGGTGCTGTTGATCCTGCTGCTGGCGCGTACGAGGACGCAGCACGTTGTAAGAACGTGTACGTCAATAGGGCCCCCAACAGCCCCACGGTCTCCGACGATGACACCGTCGACAACTGTCCGCTCCCGTCAGACCCCGAGGGCGGTTCTAATCAGGACCGGGCCGCATCCCCACGACGCGGGACATCCTCTACCTAGCGGCCACCACCATTCACCCCAGACGGCGCGGGTCTCCTCAAACAGCCTGAGGGCCGTCTCCTTACACGAATAAGTACATTCCTACGCTTGTTGCCGCAACGCACCCCACGCAGACCCACACCATCACGCTGCTGGGGCATGACATTACGGTCACTCTGACGGCCACGTCCTACACGTGGAGCTGGGGGGATGGAACCCCGGACCTGACCACGACCTCGCCGGGAATGCCCTGGCAAGAGGGCATGGACCCCAACACCGACCCCGCCCTGATCCGCCACTACTACAAGGCTCCCAACGGGTGGAAGTCTTTCCTGGACGGCCCATACCCCAGTGCCACGCGCACCATCACCCTGACCACGACCTGGGCGGGCACGGCCACCAACCCCTTCACCGGAGACACCCAGACCATTAATGGCCTGGTCACCACCACCGAAACAACCGGCCCGTTCCCCCTCGGTCAACTCATCGTCAACAACACCGACACCTCAGAAGAAAAACAAGGCCACTAAACACACCGAGGCCCCAGCCCACCATCGTGGGCTGGGGCCTCGGTGTCAATGTTCACGTGAACAATCGCGGGAACAGCCACCAAGCGGCCTCGAGCGCGGCGCCGCAACTACTTGCGGTGGTAGCGCGGGCTCGTACCCAAGTGCGTCGGGTAGACGTTCAGACCATCCTTCGCTTCGACTCGTCAAGGCCACGATACGTTGTACGAGCTATCATTCACGATATCCGTCGGATCCACGACGCCATCCGCGTAC
>CAKMQM010000278.1:0-2925 GCA_927911615.1 uncultured Xylanimonas sp. | reverse complement strand
GTCCGCGAGGGACCGCAGGAGGGGGCCGAGTTCTTCGCGCGCGGCGGCGGGCAGGGAGACCGGGTCTTCGATGAGGAAGACCTCGGCGCCGGACACGATCGCGCGGGCGATGAGGGCCTTGAAGCGCTCCCACTCGGAGAGGCTCAGAGGGGCGCAGGTCGACGCGCTGGGCGAGGCCCGTGATCTGCAGGGCGCCCACGAGGTTGTCCCAGTCCGCGACGGAGCCCGTCGCGGACAGGGGCGCGAGGATGTTCTGGCGGATCGTCAGGGCCTCGTCGAGCGGGGAGTCCGCGCGGATCAGCGCGACCGAGCCAATGCGGCCCGCGAGGCGTGCGGCCAGCGAGCGCGAGGGCGCGGCGACGATGCGGCCGGCCTGCGGCTCCTCGAGGCCCGCGAGGATCAGGAAGAGGGCGCGGGCGCGGCGGCCCGTCGGGTCCAGGATCGCGCTCAGCGAGCGGGCGCGGAAGCCCAGGTCAATGTCGGCGAGGAGGACCGCGCCGGTCACGTGGTCCGTGTAGGTGATGCCCAGGCCGGCGACCTGGACGCGGCCGCCGCGGCCCTTCGCGGAGAAGGAGCGACGCGAGCGGTACCAGGGGCGCGGCTCGACGGGCGGCAGGTGGACGGGGGCGGCGACGGCGTTGTTAGTGTTCGTTGCCGCGCTGTTGCCGGTGGTGTTGGCGCTGTTGGCGGGCGTGAGTTCCTGGGCGGGCTGGTCGGGCTCGGCCTGCGGGGTTGCGGTCTCGGGCGCGATGTCGCTGGCGGTCTCCGCTGTGGTCTGCGCTGCTGCCGCCGCGTCGGTGGCGAGCGCGGCGGGGGTGGCCTCGGCCTCGTCGGTTGTGATGAGGGGGGTGGAGGACACGAGGGTCTCCTGCAGGTCCTGCGCGCCGTCGTCGGGGAGCGTCTCTGCGGGGGTGTCGGCGGTGGGGGCGTCGGCCTCGTGGGTGGTGCCGCTGAGGATCTCCTCGAACGACGAGAGGGCGCTGCGCGGGGCGGGCGCCTCGTCGGAGGTGTGGGCGGGGGTCGAGGCGGCTCGCTCGGCGCCGGTGCGGGCGGCGTCGGCCGTCACGTCGGCCAGCTCCTGGCTGTCCGAGCCATGCAGGTTTTCACGCGGGTCATTCGACATGCCCCCATTGTTTCAGGATCGCGCCCCATGTGTCGCAGTGGCGCGCGGAAGTGGGTGGGGTGATACGTTTGTGAGGTCCTGCGAGCACTGGACACGACCACGGTCGCGGTGTTCCCCGGCAGGGGATGATCCCGTGTAGTGCATCAGGAGGAGCCTTGGAAGGACGTATTCCCCGCGAAAGCGGATAGGTCTATGCCGTCGTCGTTGCTGGTTTTCCTTGCTGCTGTGGTCAGTTTAATGACTCTGTTGCCGTTATCGGCATGGTGGGCTGAGCGAGCGATGAGCGCGAATTTGGTTCCATGGTGTGAACTATCTGGGATAAGAAATAGGGGGCGCGTTGCACCCTCGCGTCGAGGCGGACCGCCTGCACGATGCAGACGGCCGGACCCTCATCGCCCTCGGCATCCTCGAGGCCGTCGAAGCCTGCACCCGCGCCTCCGAGATGGTTGACCGCCTCGATGGAACCTACATACACGACGACTGGGACGCGGTCGAGCCCTGATGCGTTTCGGTCGTCCCGAGCGAGGGGTAGGCGGGTGGTCGTGGCGTGCCCGGATGGACTGAGAAGGCCGCGCAAAAGTTCGCCGAAAATTCTTCATCCAAACGCGCCCGCGAGAACCCGACGCCTGTTACGCTAGTCACTGTTTCTTCCGGGTGCTTTCTCCTGTTGAAACGTTCTGTGTAAACGGACGCGGCCACGCGACCGCTCGCCGCCGGTTTCTCTCACACTTTCCCGGCAATGACGAGCCCCGCGTGGGCGCGTTCGCGTGTGACTGAGCCCCGCCCTCGTCGATAGGAGGCTGGGTTCTTGCTGGGCGGCACATTGGCTGGCGTCACCTTTTTCGCTCAGTTCTGTTAGTGGTGAAGGTCGCGCATTCCATCTTGCTCTCGGGATATGGAGCGTGACGTGTTGATGACTGGGCGTGGGTGGGGGTTTCGCGCCATGCGAAGCGCTCTGGCGGTGTGTAGCCGGCGTGTCGGAGCCTTGGATGGCGTAAATCCCCCCGTTTGGTGGCCGTGAGGTCGCGCCTCGGGGTCTTGGGGTCTCGTGGTCTCCAGAAATTTCGCACGTAATTCCCTTGAAGGTGCTTCAAACTGTGAACGTTGATCGTTGGGATTGCAACGTTTTCTGGCGTGCTTGAAAAATGACCGTTGGAAATTATGTGCGAAATTTGTCTGGTGGGGCGTGTGGAGCTGTCGCATGGGCCTTCTGAAAAGTGGTCCGCGCCCCAGGTAAAGCGCATGCGAGCGGCCTCGCCCCAGGCAAAACAAAAACCCCGAAGCAAAAGCTTCGGGGACTTGCTGGTGGCTCCGACCGGCGTCGATCCGGTGACCTTTCGATTTTCAGTCGAACGCTCTACCAACTGAGCTACAGAGCCAAGACCTGAACCAAAAGGTCTGGTCGGCGACCCCGACGGGACTTGAACCCGCGACCTCCGCCGTGACAGGGCGCGCGCTAACCAACTGCGCTACGGGGCCTTACAACAGGTAAGACCTATTGAATTGTTCCAATCATGATCGACCGGTGGTACCCCAACGGGATTCGAACCCGTGTCGCCGCCGTGAAAGGGCGGTGTCCTAGGCCTCTAGACGATGGGGGCCAGTGTCGGCCACCGGTCTGGCGTCCGAGGACGAAGAGAATATTAGGCAGAAGCTGGGCCTTAAAGCAAAAAGAATGGCAGTGATGACCGTCACACGCCCACTTTTCCTTGATATTCTGGGATTCATAACGGTGCCTATCGATTCAAGCCTCAGGCGATTCTCAATGATCGCGCCTAGGCTTGAGGGAGTACCGAATGAGT
>CAKMQM010000277.1:0-8415 GCA_927911615.1 uncultured Xylanimonas sp. | reverse complement strand
CCCTTCATCTTCCTGCTGTGGCTGGTCCTCCCGATCATCTTCGCCTCGATGGACAACTCTCTCGATCCCGTGCGCCTGTCGCCCTACGTGGGACCCAGTAAGCGCCTCGGGGCGGGGCTGGCTGCCTCGACTGCGGTCGGTCCTGGCGGGCTTCTGTCCGCGATGATCCTCTTCCTACCCGTCTGGTTTGCGCTGTGGCGCGCCCAGTGGATTGAGGCGCTCGGCTGGTTTATCGCTGGTCTCGTGACGCTGCCTCTCGCGGTGCTCTGGGCGCGCGCGGTCGGGACCTGGTTCGCGGTACGCCTGGACAGCTCGGGTAAGAAGGATGCCGTCACGGCCCTGGGTGCCGTCGTCTTCATGATGGTGCTGACTCCCTTGGGTTACTGGATGTCTTTGCTGACCCGGAACTTTTCCGTTGAGGCCTTCAAGGCGGGTTTGAACGTCGCACTGTGGACTCCCCTCGGCGCTCCCTTCGGTGTGGTTGCTTCGCTGCTCGAGGGCGCGTGGGTGGCCGCGGCGATCCGCGCCCTCGTCACGGTCGTGACTGCCGTCGTCGGTTGGCGGGCCTGGCTCGCGTCCTGCGCCCCGTCATGAGCGGCTACGCCGGTGAGATCAGCGCCGACGCGCAGCGCGCCATCGACGAGGGACGCCACCTCATCGACGAATCCCTCGAAGAGGAAGCGCGCAGTCGCCGCTCCGAGCAGTCGCGCGCCGCCGGTCTGCGCAGCGTCGACCTTTTCATGCGCCTCGGCCTCGGTGTGCGCAGTGCCTCCCTGGCCGCGCGCACGCTGCGCTACTGGATCGTCGATACGCGCCTGAACATGAACATGGCGCTCGCGCTGCTGTTCCCGGTTGTTGCGATCTTTATGGGGCGGCTGGTTGCTGAGGGGCAGTCGTTCGCGTTCTCGGCGGGTATCTTCCTCTACCTGGTGCCCATCACAACGGGCCTGACGACCGGTGCGCTCATGCAATACGACTCGACGGGCGCCTGGATCGTGGTGTCGTCGGGGATGAGTGGTCGCGAGGAACGTCGCGGACGCCTCGTCGGTTCGCTCATCGTGTTAGTACCCCAGGTCATCGGCTACCTCATTCACGATGCCGTCACCGGCGCGAGCGCCTCCGGTTTCGTGTTCCACCAGGTGATGGGCGTTGTTCTTTTCGCCGGTGCCGCTGCGACGACCCTCGTCGTGAACGCGCGGTGGGTGTACCCGGTGCAGCCCCCGGGCACGTCCCCGCTCGCGACGAAGGGAACGGGTTCCTTCCTCATGACGATGCTGCTGCAGCTCGTGGGCTTCGCGGGTACCGCCGTCCTGCAGATCCCGTCCTACGTGCTGCTCGTCCTGGCCTCCTTCGGCTTCGTTCCCAACTGGGTCGCCTACGTCGTGGCCCTCGCGTGGTCGGTTCTCGTCCTTGAGGCAGCCGTTCGGATTGGCGGGCGCGTGTGGGACCGCTACGCTGTCGCCGCGCTCACGTCGATCCGCAGCTGGCCGGGACACTGATCTCTGCTTGTGTGGATGTACGAGGCCGGGGTGACCCATGAGGGTGCCCCGGCCTCGTTGTCGTATGCTGTGGCGCACTGTGCCGGAGGGGTAGTGGTGTTTTGTCTTTTCACCCAAATAAGGCGGGGGTGCCGGTTATTCACCGGCACCCCCGCCTATGGCTATGACACGCGAATTAAGATCGCTTCCTCCGCATTGCCGCGGCGCCAATAGTGCCCGTCACGGCTGCGAGCGCAAGCACATTGCCGGTGAGAGCACCGGTCTTGGCGAGCTGCGTTGCAGGCGTAGGAGGAACCGAGGGCGTCACTGTCGTCGGTGTAGGCGTCGGACCAGGCTTGAAGGATAGTCGTGTCACGTAGGGATGCGACTCGCTGGTCGTGTACTTCAGGGGATGCACCATGAGCGGAGCTTCATCCCATCCGGCAGATGGGCCGGTCATGGGTGCCCTCCATCCGGCGGAAAAAGGGGTGTCTGTAGGGGGACATGCGGGCGATGGGGGATCAAATACTGTTCCAACAACAGAACGAGGCTCGGCCGGTTTGACAGCGTCGTAGTCATCCATCGTCGGAGGGCATGCGGGTGAAGGCTGCCCGGGCCTGACCATGACACCGAGTTGTTTCTCAACATCAACCGAGATAATGCCGTGCGTGAGGTGATCGATCTGGTAATCTACGTCGGCAGTAGCGGATTCAGTGAAGGCAATCTTTTCAACGGTGATCACCGCTTCGCCGTGAAGCGCAGCCATCGCGTCCTTGAGGGCTTCGATGGTGGTGATCTGACCGGGGTTATCGAAGTCGACGGTAACCGTTGCGGTCTGTCCGTTAACTGCCACTGTCTTCGCTGAGAAGCCCCGGGGAAGCCCAGTCACCGAGATGGCCGAGGGGTCAGAAAACTTCAGCTGCGAAGGAAGAGTGATCTGGGTTGTGAAGCCCAAGTGAGCATTCTTCAGTGCAATATCGTCGAAAGCGTTGGGCGTCTCGTCGTATTTCTCGAGGAGCTTCGCAATGCGTCCACCGCGAAGGTCATCCAAGTGAACGACGTTCTCAATGGTCAGAAGAGAATCTTTGCTCTCGGCGTAGATCTTTTCCGTCTGAGTCGGAGTGTTCCCATCCAGGCCGACCTTAAAATCGTTGTCGATTGTCGGGTCATCGCCATTGACTGGAAGAGAGCCAAATACCTTCTTGTACTTGTACATCCCGGTCAGGCCATCCGCAGACAACTCCTGAGTGGAGAATTCGTAGTCGGGAAATCCTGCGGCTTGGAAGAAGTTTGGTCCGGTTTTTGGGGGCTGTAAGTCGTGGCCGTCCTCTTCATCAACCCAGCGTGTTGTCCGGGTTGGTGCGGACGCGAAGCAGTCGGTAGGCGACTGTGCGAGTGTCAGGGTCTTTGTATCGAAGTTAAAGACCTGGGCGGGGGTGGTCGATGATGCGAAGAAGTTGAACGTACCTGTAACGGTCACCTGTTCGCTGGCCAGTTGAGTTGCTTCCGCGGGGTCAATTGCGCCAACGGCATAGGGGACCTGGACCTTGATCGTGTGCTGATCGGGGTTGGCTTTCTCTGCATCGTAGATATCGAGCAGCTGCTGCCAGTTCAGATCCCTGAGGTGGATGTTCGCAGTGACCTGTGTGCGCTCAGCGCCCGGGGAGAACGAGGTGTAGGCGAGCATTGACGAGGTGGATTTCGCGCGAGACGTTCCCAACGTGACTGTCTCAGGGACACTCACGGTCAGTGTGATATCGGAGTCGTCGTTGCTGCCGGAGTCATGAGGGGAGAGCCCCTGTGCAGCCGCAGCGCGGATTTCTGCCTCGTGGCCTGCCAGAAGCGTAGTGATCGGAATGTCCAGCACGACGGTACCGTGATAGGTCGTGATCACAGGGTTCGTATTGCACACCGTCGTGCTTGTTGATGAGACGTATTGTGAGAGGGGGAAGGGCTGGGCATCGGCTTGTGCGCTGCGTGGCGCAAACATTGATACCGTACCTGCAGCGACAAGAGCCAAACCAGCACCCGTAGCTAGAACTCTCCGGCTTTTCCTCATGATGTTCCCCAGTCGTAGGTGTGCGCATTAAACGCTATGAGTCATGATTGCTCAGTATACACATTGTCGGTAAGTGTATCGCATATTGTGAGCTCAGCTTTGGTTTGACTGTTCTATCAGGCGCGGTCACTTCGCGTATTGGTGATCCCCACTTGCTCCGATGTGCACTCGATGCCCTCGCCCGTCGGCGCAACGCCAAACTCGATGGGGACCTTAAAGCGAATCCTCGACGTGATGACGTCTCCCTCCTCCGGGTTCGTGTCTGGGGCAGTTTCCGCGTGGTTGACGATTCCTGCGATGCGTGCCTTCTGTACGTCGCCCTTCAGGGGTTATAGGACACGACGTGTTGCTGTGTGGCGCTGGTTGTTGCTTGTGGACCCGCGGACGTTCCGGGTGCTGGGCCCGGCCGCGGGGCTGGGCTGCGTGGTGTACCCGGGGGTGGCCCGTGAGCCGTCCGCACCGAGAGCTTCGCTCGGAGCGTTGGCACGTTGTCCGGCCAGGCCCTGCGGTCCCTCCGGTGCCCTCTATGCCGGCGGTGGGAGTTTTGCGGCATTAAAGGCTGGCTGTCGGCGTGTCGCCGGCGTGTCACACGTCTAATGGTGCAATTCCCCCCCCGTTTGGTAGCGGTGAGGCGGCAGATTCTAGGGGGTGGTTGCAACACGTGTTATGCCCTGAGCAGCAGCTCAAGTCGCTGCTTGGGTGTATCCCAGTTTAGCGTTTTGCGTGGACGGTCGTTGAGCTGGTCGGCGATGGCGTCCAGGTCTGCTTCGGTCAGGAGTGACAGATCGGTTCCTTTGGGCATGTATTGGCGCAGGAGCCCGTTTGTGTTCTCATTGGTGCCCCGTTGCCAGGGCGAGTGTGGGTCACAGAAGTACACATCAAGGCCCAGCTGTGAACCGATCTTGCGGTGTTGGGCCAGCTCGCTTCCCTGGTCCCAGGTCAGTGACAGGCGCAAGGAATGGGGTATGTCTGCGAGCTTATCGATAATGGCATCTTGGACTTCAGTAGCTGTATGTCCATTGGGCAAGTAGAGCAGCAGCGTGTACCGGGTCGAGCGTTCCACGAGCGTGCCGACCGCGGATTGTCCTTTGGCTCCGATGATTAAGTCGCCTTCCCAGTGGCCAGGGAGCGCCCGGTCTTCCACGCTGGCGGGCCGTTCGCTGATCATCACCATGGGGTCTTTGAATCGTGGCCGTACCTGGCGAGAGTATGCGGCTGGGCGCCTGCGAGCGCGTCCTTGGCGCATGAGGGAAGCGATCTCTTTGCGGAGTGTGCCTTTGGCTTGGACGAAGATGGACTGGTAGATCGTCTCCACGCACGGGTTCATGCTCTGATTATGCGGGAAACGCATGCGCAGGTATGCGCAAATCTGTTCTGGGCTCCATCTGAGCTCAAGCTTGTCCCAGATGATGCCCCACAAGCGAGGATTTGGCGCATTTGCGCTCTTTAGGACGTTTGAGGCGCTTGCCTGCTCGCATGTGAGCGATGTAGGGGTTGTAGCACGTGGATGTAATCCCATTGCGTCTGAGCTCCCGGCTCACAGTCGATGGCGAACGCCCTAACTGTCGAGCGATGTCACGAATAGAGAGCCCTTCAACGCGCCATCCGAAGATGAGCATGCGTTCCTTGAGGGACAAGAACCGTTGACTGATCCGATGCGGTTGGCATTTCATGTACAGACGGTACCAATGGGCCTGAGGAGCGATACTGGCTCGCTCACACCGTCCACTTGAGCGAGTCCGGCCATTACGCCAGACCTTGCCCGTCCGCTTCGAGACCCCAACAGCATGAGCTGCCTGCGTGAAGTTCAAACCATCAGCAAGAGCCCGCACATACTCCCGATGCCGAGCCTGACACGCCTCACGTCGGGAGGGGTACTCAACCCCCTGAAAAACACGACCAACACCAGCCACAACGAACTCCTTCACCAAGATCCGTTGCAACCACCACTAGAACCTAGAGGCCGCGGCGTGAGGTGGTGCGGCCGCCAAAGTGCAGACCCATTGGGCAACAACAGTCGAAAATCGGTCATTTTGAGGCAATGGGTCTGCACTTTGGCGGATTCGGTGTCAATCTCGGTGTGCTGCTCGCACGCGAACCCCTGAACATGCACGTTTACCCGTTGATACGCACGTCAACCCCTAGATATGCACCTGGGCGGCGTTGCCCACGTGCATGTCATCGGGTGAACGTGCGAGTGAAGGATTCGCGTGCGCAGGATGCGTTCACAGAAACAGAAGAGGGCCTGACGGCCCGCAGGCATACCGACGCTCTCTATATGCCCAGGGAGACGACGGAGGTGGAACCTCGAAGGGGCCCACCTCTCGTTGCGTGCGATGACCGCGCCGTCGGCGCTGAAAAGTCACCCCTCCAGCAACACGTAGTGTCCTATAACCCTAATGTCCTATAACCCCAAGGATGCTTATTGCCTAGCGTGCGGGGATGGAGCGCATACACGAAACCCCCTGCCACAATTGGGAGGGGGTTTGCAGGACGCGGTATCAGTCTGCCGCCGCGAAGGCTATTAGTCCTTGGGCACTTGATTACCGGGTTTCGCGGTCATCATCTAACAGCTCGCGCTGCCAAGTATCCGTTTCAGCCCTTGTCCTAGCATCCAGTGTACGCACCGAGGTGCGCCCGAGCAAGAGTAGGCAACTACGATAGTGCCCATGTTTGACGATTCCTGCGATGCGGCCTTCTGTACGTCGCTCTTCAGTGTGTCCAAATGGGAAACTAGGAGATGCGGGCAGGTGAGTGGCGCCGCAGATACGAAAAACCGGCGACCCGAAGGTCGCCGGTTGTCTGTGCGTCATGGGGGACTTGAACCCTCAACCCGCTGATTAAGAGTCAGCTGCTCTGCCAATTGAGCTAATGACGCGGGGGTTTTGCAACCGAGAGATAAATATACAGGCGCGCTTCTCCCCGCGCAAGTCAATGAGGGGCGTCGTGGCCTATGTCGCACGCTCGATGGGCGCGTGTGATACGGCCACCTACAATGGGGCCTCAGAGGAAAGGGGAACGCCATGTCGGACGCGTCGAGCAACTACTCCGCGGTCGTGGAGGACATCCTCAAGCTCGTGTGGAGCGCCGAGGAAGCCGGCCGCGACGGCGTCAAGCCCAAGGATGTCTCCGAACATATGGGTGTCGTCCCTTCGACGGCAACGGAGAACATTCAGCGCCTGGCTCGCCAGGGCCTCGTGACGCACGAGCGCTACGGCCGAGTGCGACTGACCCCGCAGGGGCGCGCGATCGCCCTGGGCATGGTGCGCCGCCACCGTCTGCTCGAAACCTACCTGCACGAGGCCCTCGGTTTCTCATGGGATGAGGTGCACGAGGAGGCCGAGATTCTCGAACATGCGGTCTCCGATCGGCTTCTCGACCGCCTCGACCGAGTCCTCGGCTACCCGAGCCGTGACCCGCACGGTGATCCGATCCCGCGAGCCGACGGCTCCAGTGACGATATCGCCGGCAGCCCCCTCGACGCGCTCGATATCGCCGGCGGGGGAATCGTCGTCCGGCTGCCCGACCGCGACCCCGAAGCGTTGCGCGCGTGGGAGGAAGCTGGCCTTGTGCCCGGCGCTCGTATCACCATCGTTGCGTCCGACGCCGGGGGAGTGACCGTCCTGCTCGAGGATGGGCAGATGCTCCTCCTTGACCCCGCCCAGGCCTCGGGCATCGTCGTTCGGGACTGAGCCACACCGGTGCGCCCCGCTTCCCATTGACGAGGCCCGGAAACGATCCAGCCCACCTGACCGAGTCGGCCGGGCGGGCTGGGAGCGCCCGTCGGTGGGCGCACAGGAGCGGGAGCGAAGTCCTCAGGCGAGGGATGCGGATCCCATTGACGGGGGCACGTGGCGGCCGTGTCCGGCGGACAGGAGCGCCTCGCGCAGGGCGGTGATCGCGCTATCGAGTTCCTCGTCGCTGGCGGGGGCTGCCTTCGACAGGAGGATGTCGGTCTCGTCGCGCAGGGGGATGACGTGCAGGTGGGTGTGGGGCACCTCGAATCCCGCGATCGCCAGGCCGGCGCGCGGCACGCCGAACGCGGCCTTCTGCGCGAGTCCGATCGTGCGTGCCACGGTCATGAGGTGGGCGGCGACGTCCGAGGGGGCGTCCGTCCACGCCTCGTATGCGGTGCGCGGAACCACCAGGACGTGGCCCGGCGAGGTGGGCTCGATCGTTGCGAAGGCGACGCACAGGTCGTCGGCCCACACGAAGCGGCCGGGCCACACCCCCGTGATGATGTTGTCGAAGATAGTGCTCATGCGACTATTGTCACCTATTCGCGCTCACTTCGGTAGGTGGGCGCGTCCGGCGGGGCGGGCGGGCGTGAACTACCCTGGTGGGGAGTATTGTTACGCGACCCATCGTTAAGCGAGGAACGCACAGATGAGCGAAAATCCGCAGAGTGCCCCGGCCCAGCGCTACACCGCTGAGCTCGCAGGTCAGATCGAGACGAAGTGGCAGGACCGCTGGGAGGAGCTGGGCACGTTCTACGCGGACAACCCCACGGGCGACCTGGCTGGCCCGCTGGCCTCCCACAACCCCTTCTTCATCCTCGACATGTTCCCCTACCCCTCGGGTAAGGGCCTGCACGTGGGGCACCCGCTGGGCTACATCGCAACCGACACGCTGGCGCGCTACCGCCGCATGAAGGGCGACAACGTCCTGTACACGATGGGCTACGACGCCTTCGGCCTGCCGGCCGAGCAGTACGCCGTCCAGACCGGCCAGCACCCGGCGATCACCACGAATCAGAACATCGCGAACATGCGCCGTCAGCTGCGTCGCATGGGCCTGTCCCACGACTCGCGTCGTTCCTTTGCGACGACCGACATCGAGTACGTGCATTGGACGCAGTGGATCTTCCTGCAGGTCTTC